>QJWJ01000109.1 GCA_003235365.1 Deltaproteobacteria bacterium | reverse complement strand
GCCGCTCTCGCACCCGAGGGTAAACGTGCCGCCCTCCACGAAGACCATGTCGAACGACACTCCGTTCACCTCTTCGGTGTAGTCCTGGTGCGGCGGAAGCTCGGTGGTGACGTCGCCCCCGGGGGCCGAACCGCCCGTGCCGCCGCCGGTCGTGCCCGTGTCGGTGCTATCCGTGCCAGGGTCGAGGCCGCCTGCGCTGGTCTGGGTGCCACCTGCGCTGCCGTCGATGCCGCCGGTTGCCGTCGCGGCGCCACCGGTCGTTGCCGGACCAGTGCCGTTTGTCGTTTTCCCGCCGCCAGTCGTTTCCCCGCCGCCAAGGGGCGGGGTGACTTCGCTGGCGCCGCTGGTCGGGTTCGTCGCGAGTTCAGTGCCCCCCGACGGGCTACCCAGCGCAGGGTCTCCCATCGAATCGACAGCGCCTGAGCCGTCAGTGGCCGTGCTTCCCTGCGGGCCCGTCGCAGGGTCAGCCGTGCCACCCACGGGGTCGCCGGAAGAGCACGCGACGAGCCCTGCCCCGAGCAGAAAGCCACAACCCGCTTTGAAGATGTTTCGCAATGCGATCACAGGCATCCTCCTTGCTCGAGCTGCCCGCTTGCCTCGGCGGAGGCTGCTGGACAGCTCGACATCACGAACGAAGGGCAACAAGCAACGGCGGCGGAAGCGGTACGGCTGGGTCATGCTCACCTTTCGTCTCGACCATGGCCAGTAACCACCCAGCGCTTACATGCGACTTACACGGCCGTGTCGGGCGTCGGTACTGGACGCGTCGTGGTCAGGCATCGCTGAGCAACGCCGTCGTGCCGCAGGCTAGCCAAACCGCCGATGCCCAGCGGAGCCCCCGCGGCGGCGGACCATCCCGAAGCTCCAAAGCGACTGCAACGGGGGCGGTTATTCGGGCCCTCACCAAACGGGGGCCTGAAAAACTGCCCGACAATCGCGCTCGCCCACTTGGTGCGCGGGCGCGCCTCCCGCACTGACTGCCCAACGACGATCACACTCCGCGGCTACACCCGAACATGTCGACACACTGACGATTTCGTGACGGTGAAACGGGTCGCAGGGTGTACAACCCACTCATGCATCGGTGGGACCTACGGGGGAGTCCGTCTTCGCCAGCGCTCGTGCCTTCGTGCGCGTCGCTGTTGGTGATCACGCTGGCCGCAACCGGATGCGGCCGATCCAGCGCCGAGAGCGTTGCTCAGCAGAATCCCGACCGGGCTGCGGCTCCGTCAGACGTTCCCGAGGGCAGCTCGAACGCGGCTCACGCGGGCCCGAGCGCATCCAACGACGACGGTGAAACACCGGAGTCGAGTGGCATTGTGGCAGCCCCGGAAAACACCCCGAGTGACCCGAACCTCCCGCAGTTCGGCTGCAATGAAGTCAGATCGCAACAGTTCGATGCGGTCACCATGAACAGCTATGTCGTCTCGCCAGAGATCTCGAGTGAGGTCGAAGGCGTCCTGCGGTTGATGACTCCTGCTCAAAAGGCCAGACAAATGCTGGGAGTCGACGGTTCCACCAAGAACTATAGAGATCTGTGGCGCAACCCGGACGTCGAGGTCCCCGGTGTCGGGGTGATTCGAGGGTTCAGGTACCGCGACTCGGGCCGCGGTGTGAACCTCGATGCGGGGCAACGCAACCGACCCGAAGACGGCAAGGACTACTCGACCGCGTACCCCACGCCTTCGTTGCGCGCTGCGTCCTGGGATCTCGACCTGGAGATGCGTGTGGGCGAGGCAATTGGCGACGAGGTAGCCGCCTCGTCGAACAACGCGTTACTGGCGCCCTGCATGAACATCGTCCGCCACCCCTATTGGGGCCGCATCCAGGAAACCTACGGCGAGGACACCTACCACGTCGGGCGCATGGCGACGGCCTTCACGGTGGGCGTTCAACGACACGTCCTGGCGTGCGCCAAACACTTCGCGGCGAACAACGTCGAAAAGGGGCGCTCGGAGTACAACGCAGTGATGACCGAACAGACGCTCCGAGAGATGTACGGACGTCACTTCGAGATGGTCGTCCAAGATGGCGGCGTCGGCTGCGTCATGGCGTCTCACAACCTGATCAACGGTGTCGAGTCGACGCAGAACGAACACCTGCTGCGCGGCATTCTCAAGGCGCCGCTCGAACGAGGCGGCATGGGTTTCGGCGGCTTCGTGATCACAGATTGGTGGGCGATGCCAGGAGGTGAGTCCGTGCCTGACGCCGCGACCGCCCAAGCCGTGACCGTCGACGCGTTGCATGCCGGTACCGACATGGAGATGCCCTGGACGCTGCACTACGACGAGACCACGCTGGCCAACGCCGACCCGACGCTCGTCGAAGTGGCCGCACGCCGCATCCTCACGCAGAAGTACCGCTTCGGCACCGCGCTCACCACCGATCCCTGGAGTATGCAGGCATCGTCTTCCACGTTGACGGAAGGCTCGCTCGCGCCCAACGAAGCGCACGAAGCACTGGCCGAAGAGGCCGCGGTCAAGTCCATCGTACTGCTGAGCAACGGCCTCGATCCGACAGCGCCGGTGCTTCCGCTCGCAGGCGAGACGACCATTGCAGTGGTCGGGCCCGATCAACCTTTTCATCAGATCGGCACGTCAGTTCCGCGCAGCTGCGACGTCTGGGACATGGTGGGCCTCGAACAGGCTGTAATGGCGCCCCCTATCAGGGATTGTACCTTCCGGTTCGCGACCGATCCGGCACTCGGAGATCGCGGCTCGAGCCGAGTCAACGGGGATCCCGCCCGCTCGTTCGGCCCTTTCGCTGGCCTCCAAGCCGCCGCGGGCGCAGGACGAACCGTGACGAGCGGTAACTCGGTAGACGCCACCGAAGACGCGGACGCCGTCGTAGTGGTAGTCGGCTACACCCCGGGCGACGAGGGGGAGGAATTCCCCATCGAAACGGGTGGTGATCGCAGTTCGCTCGACCTGCCGCCAGGGCACGCCGAGCTGGTTTCGAGCGTACTCGATCTCAACAAACCGACGATCATCATCATCGAATCCGGTTCGATCGTAAACCTTCCCTGGCTCGAGCACGCAAACGAGAACCAGGCGACGATCTGGGCAGGCTACCCCGGACAGCGCGGCGGGTTGGCGCTTGGCAAGCTCATCTTCGGGCAGGCGAACTTCTCCGGCAAGATGCCGCTGGCCTGGCCGACCCAAACGCAGCTCCCCGCATTCAAAGACTCCGACACCGAAACGACCATGGACTACTTCTTCGGCTACCGACACTTCGATCGGCAGCAGTACGTCCAAGGCACCCCAGTCGACCTGGTTTTTCCCTTCGGCCATGGCCTGAGCTACTCGACCTTCGAGTACTCGAACCTGTCGGTACCGTGTGTTTCTGCCGCGAAGGATGCGGTGTTCAACGTGTCCGTCGACATCACCAATACGTCGACGGTCGACGGCGACGAGATCGCAATGTTGTTCGTCAAGCCGCCGCCGCGCGCCGCAGGTTCCACTGGCGAGCGTCCCTGGAAGCAGCTTGGGAGTTTCGCTCGGGTTTCTGTCCCCGCCGGTACGACAGCCACCGCGCAACTTCCGTTGCGCATTGCCGATCTGCGCCGCTGGGAGGGCGACGAAGACGGCTCGTGGGTGGTCGACAGCGGCGACTACACGATCTCGATCGGCAAGAACGCTGCAGATGCGGAGACCACGAACGTGGTGAGCACGCTGACAGTCGAAGGAGACTAAGTCGAACCTCTTGGCGCTGACACACGCGGCGCGTCACGACGTTCACGAACGCCATGGTCCGGAACGTAGATCGGGGTGCGCGTGGTCGGCTGAGTCCGTACTCGAAAAAGAGTTGTGCCAAGGATCAATTTTTGTAGGTAAGCGTTCTGGCAGCGGCTCGAGTCTGAAGTCGCTG
>QJWJ01000156.1 GCA_003235365.1 Deltaproteobacteria bacterium | reverse complement strand
CGGTCGTCCCCCCACCCGGATGGTGGTTTAGTCAAAGCTTTCTGGTGTCAGCTGCTCACTGGGGCGGGGGCTTGAGTGGGGAAACGGCTGGGGCTAGAAGCGCGGTATGAACGCGCCTCTGTTGCCATTCCGACGAAGCGCGGCGGTACGGTGCGACAGCGCGCGCTCCGCGACCCAGCCGTGGGTTGGGGGGGCACTGCTCCTCGTTTCGGTACTTTGGCCGTCGGAGGTCCAGGCGCATCGAAGCGGTTATCCAGTCTTTGGCTGTGACGGCTGTCATTCGGAGGCCGGGTTCGACGGTGAGATCCTTCTCGAGCCCGCCGGTGACCTCCAGCCGGGCGAGCCCATGACGTTCACGCTGACCATCCGCGAGAGCCACATGGTCGCTGCGGGCTTCTACGTGCATGTGGCAGACGAGGTGGGCGCGCTGGGTGTCGTCGGGGGAACGGATACGGCTCTCATTTCCGACTTCAGTTTGGTCCAATCCAGGCCGCACTCCGCGGTGAGCGGTTCGGTGTCGGTGGACTTCACCTGGACACCGCCGTCCGAAGCGAGGGGCACCGACCTGGAGGTCTTCGTCGTCGCGGCGAACGACGACCGCACGTTCGGCGGCGACCGCGCGAGCCGCGCCAGGTTCCCATTCACTTGGGGATGCGATCCCATCACCGTGTATCACGACATCGATGGAGACGGCTTCGGCGTCGACACGGAGACTCGCCAGGATTGCGCGGCTCGACAGGAGTGGGCGGACGTTGCTGGGGATTGCAACGACGCCTGGGCCAGCATTCATCCGGGCGCGATGGAGATCGGCAACGCGAAGGACGATGATTGTGACGGTGAAGTCGATGAGGGAGTCGACACGACCGCGGTATATCCCGATCGCGATGGAGACGGTTTCGGCGACGTCCTCGCCGATCCCGTCGCTCGATCGGTGGCGGGGGACGGCTACGTGCCCAACTCGGCGGACTGTGATGACGACGACCCGAGTGTACATCCCGACGCAGAAGAGATCTGTGACGGCGTGGACAACGATTGCGACTACGTCAGTGACGAAGGCACGTTCCAGTATTGCGGCGTGGGGACTTGCAGCCGCCGCATCGAATCGTGCGAGAACGAGTGCGTGCCTGGTGAGCCGCTACCTGAGATCTGCAACGGCTTGGATGACGATTGCAATGGCGTCGCCGACGACGGCGCGGAGTGTCCGGCAGGACAGATTTGCGAATTGGGGTGCCGACCCGTGGAAGAGGTCCTCGGGGAAGATGTGGCCGCACCGCCTTCGGACTTGGAACGGGGTTCACCCTCCACGGTGCCTGTGGCGGCGACGGACACTCCGGCAAGCTCGATGCCTGCGACGTCGAACGACGGCGCAGGGGCTGCCGGTGGGGACGTCGGCACCGCGGAGGTCTCGAGCAATACCGAACCCGTCCTGATGGATTTGGAGCCTGCCGCTGCGCCGTCGGATGAGCACGCAAGAACGCCAACCTGTGCGATCGGTTTGCCAACTACGAACGAGGCGGGTGAATCAGCGCTGTGGTCGCTCTCGTTTGCGCTCGGTCTCGGCGTTTGTCGCAAATGGCTGCTTGGCGTCAGCCGCCTGGGGTGATTACCCGGAGGCGTTCGTCATTCGCAGGTCAAGCCGGGCAGGTCGAATCCGTGCAGCCGCAGCTTGAAGGACGAGCCCTCCATTTGGCGTTCGGCGTGGAAGATGGATAGCGCGTACGTCTCGCCATCTTCCAGGCCCAGCGTCGTCGCTTCGGCGGCCGTCAACGTCACGGCGCCCGCAGAGGGGACGTGCAGGCCTCCGAGATCGATCACGAGCTGACCGTTGATGAATGCCCACAGATCATCGTCACCGATGAACTCGACCCGGGATTGGACATCCGCGTGATACGTGAACTCGACTTCGAGGTGCGTCGTGAAATAGAAGTTGTGCTCTGGGGCATCGGGGAACCAATCCGACTCCCAGGGCCAGCCGATGTAGCCGTATTCTTCGGGGATCTTGGCTTCGGCCAGGTCGGCAGTGGTTCCGGTGACTCCATCGACGGGGAAGAACAGCGGCGTGCCATCGTGGTAGATGGTTTCTCCTCCGGGGCAGAAGTATTCGGGATTGTAGCTGCACGGCTTGCACGTCGCGGCACACGCGGCGGTCTCTGCGGCGACTGCCGCTTCGCACTGCGCCAGGCACGCGTCAGCCTGGGCTTGGAGATCCAGGATGCTGGCATCCAATTCGGTGATTTCGGCCTCGATTTCACTGGCAGGGGGGCCCGCGCCGCCGTCGGCCAGCTCCAGCAGGCTGGGATCCTCCAGCGCAGCCTCGAGCAACGCCTTGCGTGATTGTGCCATTCTCAGGGCGTTCGTCTGTGGGGCGCATTCGTTGCTGCAAGCGGAGTTGTGGTTTTCGTTCAGTACCGTTTGCTTGCACGTAGTTTCACAGCCGTCGAGGCCGATGCCGCCGTATCCCTCGTTGGTATCGTCGATGGACGTGAATTGCTCGCCATTGGGGCCCCAACGGTTCACCCATCCGCCGTCGCCGTCTTCGTACAGGAGCAGCTCGCCGGGCACTGTCACGACACTGGCCGAGTCCCGGTACCACTCGTCGAAGGTCGCAGCCGACTGGATGCACGCTTTCGTCAAACCGACGCCAGTGGCGACGGGTAAACCTTCTGCATTGAGCTGTGCTGCCACAATACCTTCGGTGACGCCGGAGCAGGAGTGTTCTCCGAAGTCGACGTGCGCGCCGGAGAAGTCCCGATAGGTGACCGGCAAGTGCAGAGCGCATTCGGGGGGGGGCGGGACGTCGACTGGTGTCGAGCTGCCGTCAGGGCCGGGACCGTTCGGAGCGGGATCGTCCCCACCGTTTGGCGTTGGACCGTCCCCGCCATTTGGTGCCGGGCCGTCGTTGCCACCTGGGGTCCCCCCGTCGAGCGTCGTGGTGCCCGGGGACGCACTGGGATCGCTCGGGTCGCCACCGGGACCATTCGACGGTTCGTTGTCGCTGCCAGGGCCGGAGGAGCTGGGCTTCTTGCCCCCCGTCAACGCAGCCGCGCTCGACGCGTCGTCTTCCGAGGTTCCGCCGTCGCCGTTTGCGGAACTGCTTCCCTTCGACTCGCACACCCCCGAGCGACATCGCTCACCGCTGGCGCAGTCGGATTGTTCCAAGCACTCGACGCAACCGCGGCGGTCGTCGCAGAGCAACCCCGAACCCCGGCAGTCCGAGTGTGACGAGCATGCGGAATAGAGTGCGCCATCGTCGGCCGTCTTCGTGCCGGCCTTGCGCTCCGCGCACGCCAACAGACCCATCCCGACGAGCAGGTTCGTGGCGCCCAGCAGCAACCCAGCTCTTCGAGTCTTTGAGATAAGCATCGAGAGTGACCATAGCCCGACCTCGGAACGGCGCCAAGCGCCCTGCTCCCACCGGATTCGTGTCCGCGCCGAGTTGAGACGACACTCGTCATTGGCGTTGCTTTGTTGCGTCCATCGTGCCGAACGAGCGCAGGTGAGATATCGGTTCCCGCCGCCTACAGCGATCGCGCCGCTCGCAGGCTCATGGCGCCTTCGGCAAGTTGCCCAGTGGGTTCAGAGAGGCGTCGCGAAGCGACGTGTCGGTGGAACAGACCTGCCCGCGTTGGACCGATCGAATACGCTGCGCCCGCGAAGGTCGAGGCGCGTCGGTCGGACCCCGTGATGGGCGACTGATGACGTCACGTGAGCGCACCAACACAAAAAACCGCTGAAGGGATACCAGCGAGTTCGGTGTTCTCTCGCCCCGCGCGCCGGTGGCACCGATTGATGGGCTCGCGTCACTTTGGCAAAGCGCCGTAGGTTTCTGGTTTGCTTACGGCCGTACCAGCCGTGCGGTTTTCGTGGCGCGACTTGCGGAGTGACGGTAGGTGCCTTGCGCCTAGGAGCGGCAATCAGGTTGATTGCCGCGACAAATCAAAAACCGAGAGCACCGTCTGGTTGGGGTGAGTGAACGACGTGTCGGACCGTGCGGTCCCGGCGCCGTTCTCCTCTGGCTTGCTCCGTCTGAGAGGCACCCCGTGCGTCACTGGCTCGCGTCGTCGCTGGGCGGGCTGCAGGGCACCCGGCTCCCACGGCGGTCGTTGCTCCCGCGAGCGCGGATTTCTCCCATGCGGGATGATTGGCCGTCGGGTGCGCTTCGCCGTGACTCCCACCCGTTCGGAGGCCAGCCACGATGGGGCTGAAATCACGCCGCAAAACGGATGGCCACATGGGCTACGTCGCGCACCGCTCCAGCCGTGGCGAACTTCGGGGACGAAGACCCGTCAGGTCGAGAAATCTGCTACGCTCGCCCCGGGTATCCGACATGACGACCGACACTCGCCAAGGTATTCGCACCCCACAACCGGGTGACGTCATCCTCGGCAAGTACGAACTGCAGCGGGTGCTTGGCGCGGGGGGCATGGGCACCGTGTTCGCAGCCCGACACGTGGAGCTGGACCGGCAAGTTGCGGTCAAGTTCTTGCACACCGGGTTCGACAACTCCGAGGTCGCGGCTCGCTTCCTACGAGAGGCCCGGGCGGCTGCGAAGATCGAGAGTGAACATGTCGCGCGAGTGCTCGACGTGGCCCGTCTGGACGATCAAACACCATTCATCGTAATGGAACATTTGGAGGGGGAAGATCTGAGCGACGTGCTCGAGCGCGGGCACGTCCCGATCGGCGATGCCGTCGACTACGTGGTTCAGGTTTGTTCGGCGATGTTGGAGGCACACCAACTGGGCATCGTGCACCGAGACCTGAAGCCGGCGAACCTGTTCCTCACCCGGCGGCGGGATGGATCACCGGTGGTCAAAGTGCTGGACTTCGGCATTTCCAAATGGAGTGAGCCGGACAGTTCGCGAGGGCTACTCACCAACCCGACCGAGTTTCTCGGCTCCCCCGCGTACATGTCTCCGGAACAGCTCCGTTCGGCACTCAGCGTCGATCATCGAACGGACATCTGGTCCATCGGCGTGATCCTGTTCGAGTTGTTGGGAGGGCGGCTGGCGTTCGACGCGCCATCGTTGGCTCAGTTGATGGCGTCCATTCTCAACGAACCACCCCTGGACTTGCGCCCGTTGCGTCCGGAGGTCCCCGACGGGCTGGTGAGTGTCGTCGAGCGCTGTCTGGCCAAGGACCGTGACCAGCGGTTCGCAGACGTCGTCGAGCTGGCCATGGCGTTGATGCCGTATGCCCCGATGCGCACGCGTTGGGACATCGAACGTATCTCGCGTTCGTCCGGGTTTGCGGTGACCGCACTCTCGGAGCCGCCGCCCCGTATTCCCGCACCTCCAGCGGTGCCGAGTTCTTCCTCTGGCGTTGCGCAGCCGAGTGGGAGCTCTACTGCCGTATCGCCCGCCAACAGCGCTGGGTCGGCGACTGGTCAGGTCTCCACGGGTACGCAATCGCTGGGTAGCGGTTCGCGCAATCAAGGCACGGTCACGCCCTGGGTGGGGGAGCGCGAATCGTCGGCGGCGGTGGGCAAATCGCGTGCACGCACCGCTCTGTTGGTTGGTCTGTCCGTTGCTGTTGGCGGCGTCGCGGCCGTGGGAGCGTGGATCGGGTTGTCATCGGATTCGGACCCGCCCGTGGCGGCAAGTACCCAAGCCTCACAGCAGCCGGCGATTGTGGAGGTGGCTCCCGCTGGACAGCATTCACCCATCGCCGATCCCAAACGGATGGCTGCTCACGAACAACCCCAGGGGGAGGAGCCTGCGCGCCCCTCCGGTCAGCAAGGCGAGGGCGGCGGGTCACGCGATGGTCAACCAGATGTACGCCCGTTGCGCGAACGAGTTGGCGCTGGATCGACCGAGCCGTTGGGCAGCTCGACGAGCGTCGTCGCCTCCGCGTCAGCGCAAGCTCCGTCGGGTGCCGCTTCGGCCGAGCCGCGATCCGCGGCGCGCCAACCCACGACGGCAACTCGACCTGTGGCATCCGAAAGACCGGTCGTGGGAGTTCTCCCTGCCGGCAATCCCAAACAGCGCAGCAAACCCAAAAACCCGCTTGAGATGAACCTCAAGTGAGTCTACCTGTTGATCTGCACCCCGCATGAACGTTTTCGCTCGTCGCCTTCGATCTCACCAACCATTACTGCTCGCGCTGGGACTGTACGTCGCTGATCTGTCGCAGCCCGGCATGATTTGGGCTCAGCCAAGCTCGCTTGCCGACTCGCTCACCGGTGATGCGCGAGCCGACTACGAAGCGGCCAAGGTTCTGTACGTGGACGGAGACTTCGCTGGCGCCTACCTCAAGTTCGCCCAAGCCTACAAGAAGTCGAACGATGCCAGGCTGCTCTGGAACATGGCTGCAGCGCGCAAGGGCGAGCGGCGCTATGCGGAGGTCGAACGGCTCGTCAAGCAATACCTACGGGAAGCGACTCAGCTCAGCGACGTCGATAGGGCCGACGCCAACAGCCTCCTGCAGACGATCGACGCATTCATCGTGGACGTCAGCATCACGGTCAATCAGGCCGGTTCCAGTGTCGTCGTGGATGGTCGCCAGGTGGGCGTCGCGCCGCTGACCGATCCCGTGCGGGTCGACATCGGCAAGCACGAATTCCGCATCAGCAAGGCGGGTTACGAGACGTTCACCGGCAGCCAGGAAGTGACTGAGGACACGACGCTCGCCGTCAACCTCCTGCGGCACGAGGCGGAGGGGACGCTACGCCTGGTTACGCCAGCGGGAACGGAAAGCTACGTCGATGGCAAGCGCGTGACCAGCGGCGAATGGACCGGAGCGCTGTCAGCCGGGACCCACGAGGTGGAAGTGCGAACACCTGGGGGAGAGCCATTCCGTACTCGGGCGAGCATTCAGGACGGTGAAAGCACGACGCTTCACGTCACCCAGCAAGATCTCGGCGCGCGTCCGGTAACTCCACCACCACCCAAGGAAGACTCGGGCGGTGGTTCGGGGTGGTTGTGGCTGACGGCGGGCGTGCTGGTGTTGGGTGGGGCTGCAGCAGGCGGGTACTTCTTGCTCAAGCCGGAACCCAATCAAACCGCGCCGCAGCAGGGCACGATCGGTACGGTCGAATTGCCCCTGAGATTTTGACGCGAGCGTTCTTCGCTCTGCTTCCGAGGTATTGAGTTTCTCGATGTCGTTTCAAGTTCCCGTCTCCCTTCGGCTTCGTCTTGCTTCGCTGATGCGTTTGGTCGCAGTGATCGGTGCCTGGTTGGTTACCGGTTCGTGCACGCCCGAGACGGAACCCGCGCCGGGGCAGCTGATGATCGCGCTGCAGACGGACATGAGCCTGCCCAAAGACGTCAATCGCATCCGCGTGCAGGTCAGTTCCGAGGGCGTGCTTCGACACGACCAGACCTACGTGATTCAGCCGGACGGCGAAACGCCTCTACCGGCAACGCTCGCCGTAGTGGAAGGATCGAAGAAGAATCCGACGGTCGAAGTGCGCGTCATCGGTTTCCGCAAGAGTGAAGCGCGCGTCTTCGCCAAGGTCGTGACCACGATTCCGCGCGAACGCGTGGCTCTGTTACAGATCCCCGTCCAGTGGCTGTGCGACGAGTCCGTCGAGCAAATCGACGACGACACGTTCGACAGCACGTGTGAGCCAGAAAAGGGCAAGGAGCGGGCGTGCCGCGCGGGCAGTTGCGAGAACGTCGAAGTTGCCGAGTCGAAACTGCCCGACTACGAGCCGCAGGACGTGTTCGGCAACGCCGATGATCCCAAGGACCCACTCGCGGTCTGCTTCGACACCGAGGGCTGCTTCGATCTCGGCCAAGACATCAGCCCCGACGACAACTGCAAAGTCGAAGTCGAGCTTCCTCAGAAGTACGAGTTGAACCTGGGGCTGCGTTTGGCATCCGGTGGCGATGGCATTTGCGGTGAAGCGGGTTGTTACGTCCCGCTCGATCGCGACCCCATCCTCGGCTGGAGAGAGCTCGGGCGAGATGAGGACCGAATCACGGCGCAGTTGCCTTCGGCGGTTTGCGTTGCGCTGGCGGCAAAGCGAGTTCTGGCCGTACGTGCATCGACGGCGTGCCAGACGAAGACCACAGCCTACCCAACTTGCGGTCCTTGGTCGGCGATAGAGAAACCCGCAGGGATCATTCCCATCGAACTGCCCGCACCGACGCCGAGCGATGTTCCCGGGACGGATGCCGGATCTGGCGCGGATGCCGCTGCGCCGGTCGATGCTGCCACCGAACCCGATGCAGCTGGGCCGGGCCCGGATGCTGCGGTTGCGCAGGTGGTGAGCTTGAGCGCGGTAGCCGAGGCGGACAGCGTCCCGCTCGGTTCGCAGCTCGCCGTCGGTGTGCTCGCGGTGTTCGACGACGGCTCGAACGGTGACGTCACCGCTCAGGTCACTTGGCAAAGCTCGGACGATGAACTTGCGACGGTCAGCGATGGCTACATCCAGGCGCGAGGTGTCGGCAGAGTCGAGCTGACCGCAAGCCTCGGAGACGTCTCGTCCGAGCCGATCGCCGTCGACATTACCGCAGCGGAGCTCGTCGACGTCACCATCCGACGTTCCACCGAGATGCTCGGAGCCGGACTCGTGCAGCTGCAATTGATTGGCACCTACACCGACGATTCGGAAGCAGATCTCACGGCACAGGCGACGTGGGAGAGCACCAACGAAGGTGTCGTTCAAGTGGACGACATGGGGGTTGCTTCGGCGGTGGGTCCCGGATCAGCCAGGGTGGTGGCGACGGTCACCGCGCTGGACGGCGTAGACTTCTCGGACAGTATTCCCTTTGACGTCACCGAAGAGGGCGCTGGCTCGGCGAGCGGCGCCGGGGGCAGTGGTGGCGGGAGC
Organism: Deltaproteobacteria bacterium; assembly: GCA_003235365.1. Lineage (GTDB taxonomy): Bacteria > Myxococcota_A > Polyangia > Polyangiales > Polyangiaceae > SZUA-265. The sequence goes on along the minus strand of QJWJ01000156.1, from coordinate 3,819 downwards.
GCAAGTGGACAAGCCAGCGGAGCGGGCGGGGCGTCTCCCTGACGCCCCGCGCATCACGCAGAGGACTCTGACCGCCCTCGTCAGACCAACCGGATTGAAGGAGTCACCCATGCGCGAGTTCAAACCGACCCTCGTTTCGTTCTGGCAAGTTGCGTTGCGTTGCTGTTTGTGGGTCTTTGCCCTCGGATGTTGTGCGCTGACCAGTTGCGTTCCCGAGGAGGAGCCGACGCGCGGCGAGTTGGTGGTTGCCGTGCAATCGGACATGAGCTTTCCCAAAGACATCGATGAGGTTCGTGTGCAGGTGCGCGTCGCGGGTGCATTGCATCGAGACGAGACGTTCTCGATCGCGCCGAACGGGGACGATCACTTGCCGATCACACTGACGTTGCTGGATACGGACGTTCCGGAGCAAACCGTCGAGATTTCCGTCGTCGGCACGCTCGAGGGCAGTCCGAGGGTATTCGCCAAAGCCATCACTCAGATCCCGGACGATCGCTCCGCGTTGCTTCAGATGCCCTTACAGTGGTTGTGTGACGGCAGTGCCGTCGAGACCAAGAAAGGAAAGTTCGAGAGCACTTGCCCCGACGCCAAAGACACCTGCCGCCTCGGGCAATGCGAAGATCCCCACGTCGAACAAGAGAGCTTGCCCGACTTCTCGCCGAAGGAAGTTTTTGGCGGAGGAGCATCGCCGGACGACGATGAGGCAGCCTGCTTCGATACCGGGCCGTGTTTCGACTACGCGGTTGCAGTGGTGCCCGATGGGGACTGTCGCGTCGACGTGGCCACTGCGGATACGATTCCTGCGTTGGGATTGAGCTTGCCCCAACCTGGTGACGGCATTTGTGGCGAAGCGGGATGTTACATCCCACTCGATTTGAGCGTCTCGTTCGGATTCAGTGTTCTCGAGCAGAACGACGACGTCGCCACAATCCAGTTGCCCGAGCAGGTCTGCAGCTTGCTGGCAGACGGGTCCGTGGCGGAAGTGAGCGCATCGACGGTTTGTCCCGCGAAGACACCGCGCATTCCGACCTGCGGTTTGTGGTCGTCCGTGGAGCGACGCATCGAGATAGTGTTGCCGCCCAATCCACCCGTGGACGCGGGCAGTACTCTGGACGCCGGCGTGCCGCTCGAGGAGGACGCCGCGCCGCTGGACGCGGCAGTGCCCGACTCAGGCGGGCCGGGCGGCGACGTCGCGACTGACGCCTCCACTGTCAGTGACCCGGAAGAACCGATCACGTTGATATTCCAGAGTCCGCTTGCGTACGTGCTCGTTCAACCCGCCGTCAACGAGTTGCCCGCCGGGGTTGAGGTCCAATTGCGCGCGACCGCCGTCTACGAAAATGGCGCGAGCGTCGACGTGACCGATTCCGTCGAGTGGAGCAGCGACGACCCGGACGTGGTCAGCGTCAGCGACGCCGGGCTGGCCGAGACCATTTCTCCCGGAGCTGCGCAGATCCATGCACTGTTGGACGACGTCTCGGGGAGTAGCAGTTTCGACGTCACACCAGCTGAGGTGGTCGCGTTGCGCGTCACGCCTCCCTCGGTGACGTTGCCAGCTGGGCACTCGGTACAGCTGGTGGCCGAAGCGAGCTTCTCCGACGGCACGACGCTCAACGTGACGTCTAGCGCCGTCTGGTCGACCAGCGACGAGGAGATCGCCACGGTCGATGAAGCTGGGCGCGTGGAAACACTCGCGCCGGGTGAGCTCGTCGTCGAGGTCAGTTACTCGGGGCTGCAAGCGACGACCGATCTGCTCGTAACCGACGCGGCGCTGCTCGGGCTGACGGTGTCGCCAGCGAACGCCAGTGTGCCTGTCGGGCTTGGTGTCAACTTCCGCGCGCAGGCGACGTTCTCCGACGGGTCGAGTCTCGACGTGACCACGAGCGCGCAGTGGTCGACGGACGAAGCCGAGATCGCGACCATTGGTACGAACGGACGCGCCTCGACGTACGCTGCCGGCACAGCGATTGTGGTTGCGCAGTTCGGCGGCGAACTGGGATCGGCCACGCTCGACGTCACTGGTGCTCAGTTGCTCGACATCACCGTCGAGCCCGCTCAGGTTGCCGTGGCCGCTGGCTCGACTGCCGGCTTGATCGCCTGGGGTACGTATTCAGACGGCACGACTCTCGACATCACCGCGGACGCGATCTGGACCACCCAGGACTACCAAGTGGCGACGGTATCGAACACCGGAGTCGTCACTGCAGTCGCCGAGGGGGCGACGACCGTGTTCGCGAGTCTGGGTGGCGTTGAGGGTAGCGCCGGCGTGGACGTCACCGAGGCCGTGTTGGAACAGTTGACCCTGAGCCCGCCCGGAGCAACCGTCGTTGCCGGGCGCAATCAGCAGTTCCTGGCAACTGCCCACTACTCCGATGGCAGTACGCAGAACGTGACGGCGCTCGTTGCGTGGAGCAGCCAGAACGTCTCGATCGCCTCGATCAACGCCGCGGGGTTGTTGTTGGGTGTTGCTCCCGGCACCGTGCAGATCGGTGCAGGCCTCGACGGCGTGAGCGTATCGGCAAATGTGACGGTCACGGATGCGGAACTCGTGGGCTTGGTCGTCGCACCCGAGTCCAATCAGCTCCCAGCAGGGATGACGCGTGCACTGACGGCCACCGGCACGTTCTCCGACGGGTCGACCTTCGATCTGAGCGCGCAGGTGCAGTGGACCAGCAGCGATACGGACGTGGTGACCGTCAATAGCGCTGGCCTCGCTACGGCAGTGGCGAAGGGTTCGGCTGACGTCACGGCAGCCCTCGACGACCAAACTGGTCAGGCGACGTTCGACGTCACTGATGCGGTTCTGCAGAGCATTGCCGTCACCCCGACCCAAGGTAGCGTCGTGGCTGGCTACACGTTCCCGTTCAAAGCCGACGGTACGTACTCGGACGGCAGCGTGCTCGACTTGACGACTGCCGTGACCTGGGTCAGCAGCGATGTATCCGTCGCGACCGTCATCGGGGGAGTGGCGACGGGCTTGATTGCCGGGGACGCTGATATCACGGCCAGCCTGGGGGGCCTTTTCGATACGGTACCGCTCGAGGTTCTGCCCCCGGAGTTGATCGGGCTCGCGGTCGAGCCGGGCGTCGTTTCGCTGGACATCGATGACACCGAGCAGCTCACGGCTGTTGGAACCTACTCCGACAATACAACCGGCATTGTTGCCGCCACTTGGGAGAGCAAAGACCAGGCAATCGTCAAGCTCGACCAACCTGGGCTGATCCGAGGTGTGGCTGGGGGCACCACCGCAGTCTACGCACGGGTTGGAAGTCTCGAAGCGTTTGCGGACGTCACCGTCAACGAGCCCGTCGTCGAACTCGTGCTTTCGCCCGTGTCGGCGACCGTTCAGGTGGGCGCGACGACGCAATTCAAGGCGACCCTCTACACGGATGGTGCGGCGCTCGACGTGACCGGCGCCGGCACGTGGACGTCGCTGGCGCCCAACAACTTCGACGTCGAGGGGGGCAAGGTTCACGCCTTCGCGGAGGGTGGGGGTAACCTCCAATTCGACTACCTCACGTTTACGGAAGTTGCGTCGGTTACCGTCAAAGGATTTGCGGTGAAGGGATTACGGATCGATCCGCCCAAGGCGACCGTGACCGTAGGAACGCCACTGCAGATGCGCGCCCATGCGTTGCTGGAAGACAACACGGAGCGCGATCTGACCACATCTTGCTCTTGGTCTAGCAACGTCGACGTCTTGAACGTTCAAAGTGGCCTCGTGTCCGCGAGCGGTTCTGGTTCGGGTCAGATCAAAGCGGTCCTCGGCGCGCTCAGCGCCGTGGCTGATGTCGTGGCTCGCTACAAGCCGCAACTGGT
>QJWJ01000311.1 GCA_003235365.1 Deltaproteobacteria bacterium | reverse complement strand
TGACCCAGCAGCGCACCAACGACATGCACGTCGGTCCCCTGTTCGAGCAAGTGAGTGGCGAAGCTGTGACGCAAGACGTGCGGCGTGACGTGCTTGGTGATGAACGCTGACTGTGCGGCTTTGGCAAGCGCTTTGCGAATGGTATCGAGAGTGGGCAACTTGCCGGTTCTGGAAGCAAACAAGTAAGGCTGCGGCGGCTGGTGACGCGACCAGTACTGGCGCAGCCACTGGTACAGCTCGGGAGACAGCATGACCTCTCGCGCCTTGTTCCCTTTGCCGTGTCGCACCCGCAGTACGCCGCGAGCGCCATCGATGTCGTGAATCTCCAAGACCAGCGCTTCGCTCACTCGCAGCCCCGCGCCGTACATCACCATCGCGATGGCCTGATACCGCGGGTCGGTGATGGCGTTGAGCAGCGAGTTGACCTCTTTCACACTGAGCACCAGCGGCAGCGCTGAGTACTTCTTGGGGAGCGAGATGAATGAGACCAAATCGGCGCGACCAAGTGTCCGTCGGTACAAGAAGAGAACAGCGTACAACCGATTTGAGAAAGCTGACACACTCTTGTGGCGGGCCCGAAGCTCGTCGACGTACGTACGGAGCTCATCACGAGTCAACTCGGACGCGGGACGTCCGAAACGCTCCACCAGGTGTCGTGCAGTCTTCAAGTAGCGGTCTTGGGTCGATTCGGCGTATCCTTTCATGGCCAGGTCTCGGGCCATGTTTTCGATTTCATTGGACATGTGGTCTCCTTTCAGCGCTGCGGTGAAGAGCAACGCTGGCTTTGAGGAAACCACAGACATCGAGACCGAGACCTGGCACCTTCAAGTTGCCACGATCACGGATGCTTACGGCGGCGCAGCCGCGTGAGACACGCCTCACCAGCTCGCGCCCACCGACGCATCGGGCGGCGTAGCCGCAGCACAACCTCACCCGGTCGCAACTACCGCCGCGGAGCGGCTTCGTTCCGCGCTTGCTCCAGAACCGCCAATCGATTCCGCCATGGCGTTTGTGTGCATGTCGTGTTGGCCCCCTTGTCCGAGGTTGACGCTTGGCAACGCCGACGGTAGCGTCGCGCGCAGCTCGGCCGCCCACATCATGGGGCACGACGCACAGGGAGGGACCGTGGACACTCACGACATACGACGCATGGTTGACGAGGCGATTCGCGAGGAGGCCGCTGAAGGCAGGTTGAAAGCTGCATTGACGCAATACCTCTCAGAGGAACTGGCGGTTGCGACTGTTGCCTTCGTCAGTCGCTACACGGAGACCGCCCCCGCGTTGATGGAAGACCTTTGGTATCAACTGCAGGGCCACGGCGCCCTCCAGCGTTTTCGACCGATATTCGATGCCATGTTCCACTATTGGGAACAGGCCGACGACGTCGTGCCCGACCACCTCGGACTGGTAGGGCTTTCAGACGATGCGTATCTCACCAAACGATTGCTCGAATGCATCGATCAGAGGTTCGCCTTCGAGCGCGGCGTTCGTCTTGTGAACTACGACCTGGCCGGAGAGAACGCGTCAGCACGCGCCACCATGCCCGGTGTGGTCGCTCAGCTGGAGCAAGTGGTGCAACGCAGCATGGCAGCACTGGCTCCGGACATGATGCAGGTATTCGGTTGGCTTGCTTCGGCAGGGGCACTCCCCGGAATGCTACCGTTGACGCCGGGAGCGATGGCCCACAACCAAGCTAGGGCGATCTTCGACGAGGTTCGCGTCGATCGAGAAGTCAACGTGCGACTGGGCATGCATGGAATTGGTGTGTGAGGCTCAGCACCATCTCAGCAAGCTCAGCCATCAATGAAGCGTACCAAAGAAGTCGAACAGAACGTGCGTCTTGGAACCCAGCATGCACGGCTTCACGGTATCGAGGGACGAAGACATTCCGGCGCGATTGGGATTCGGCTGTCCGGCGAGGTGGGCAAAGCGACGCGACCGATGAAGCACCTGCGCATCGTCGTCGCGGACCGCAAACACTGTGACTGAGCGGCGCCAGCCCGCCGAGCTCATCGAATTGATCGGGCAGGCGCAGCGGCCGCCGAGGATGCTGCCGTCTCCGTCCCTACGCCGCCCAAGCAATGCAATGGGCGGCGTTCCAACGGGCAGCGCCGCGCGTCACTTCGCGCCGTCGACCACGAGGTTCAACAGCAACGCGCGGATGACGGGGCGGTAGCCGTAGTCTTGGGCGGTCGTGTCTTCGAGCTGACGAGGGCAGATGGAGGAGACCACCGACTGCTGCGTGCATTCACCGCCATCGGGACAGGAGACACCGCGTAGAACCTCGAGCATACGCGGCGCCGGGTAGGCTTTGGCGTAGTGTTGAATCTGGCCGTAACCGCCGGTCGCCTCGTCGTAACACAGGGGATTGCCGTCCCAGTAGTTGACGGCGTTGCCATCGACGATGTCCGTGACGCAATCGCAACTGGCCAGATTCGCGTTGGTGCAGTCGCGCCCTTCGCCGGGCAGCTTGAAGATGCACGAGAACTGCAAGTCGTCGTCGACTTCGTCGGCTGCGAGCATCTGACGATCGTGACCGTTGATGGAGTTCCACGTACCCGGGCCGCCAATCGTCTCGCCCGTGACCGGATGGGCGCCGAGAGTATCGCGCATGCCCATGCTTTCGACGTTGAACGGATCGACCGGGAGGGCACCGTTGACCGGGAGAAAACGCGCCCAGTCGACCTTGTCGGACTCGATGAGGTCGTACTTGCCCGGCGCGATGGTGTCTGGATCGGCCGTGTCTTGCCACGGCACACCGATGATGCCGACCACGAAGATCTTGTCGCGATCGCGCTCGTCGGTGAACAACGCATTGGGCTTGCCGTTGCCGTCGCGATCGGCCACCAGCGCGTTGGTGTAACCGCCGATGTAGACATCGGTCTTGCGCAAGAAGCTCACGCCGAAGCGCCGCTGCTGATCGAAGCAGCGCAATGGCCGTGCTTCGGGAATGTCGGCGGCGTTGTCCATGCAACCGTTGGTCGCCGGATCGGTGTTGCAGCCGTCGGGCAACGTCGCGCCGCAGGGCAAGCAGCACGGATCGTTCGGGTTCGCGTCACAGGCCGAAGTGCCGCCGCTCAACTTGCGATTGACCATCGCGACGTAACCCTGCCCAGCGGCGCGCAGCGAGCAGTCGTTCTCGTCGGTGAGGAACATCACGACGACGACCGAGTCCGGGCGCAAGAACTGAGCGCGCTGAGCCAACAGGTCCATGTCCGTGCCGACCGGGGCGACGCAGGCCGGAGTCTCCGCCATCTGGCCCGGACACTGAACGCGTTCCAGCGACTCGTAGGGATCGGGATCACTGAGGAACCGGTATGCCGCCTCGAGCGGCGCTTCGTAGCCGCAGCCGTTTTCGCCCACGACATCGACTTGATGCTGAAACTTGCCGATCAGTGTGGCCAAGTCGGTGTCACCCGGCGGATTGGCCTTGGCCTCCTGGTCCCAAGCCAAAAACCCCCACTCTTGGTAGGACTCGGCATTGAGTTCCGGACGGATCCTGCCGAGCGCCCAGCCCCGGTCGTTTTCTTCGGGGACGTCGGTGCACCCCAATGGTGTTTCATCCGGCAGCGTGCCCAATGGCCCCAAGCTGGAAGAAATCAGCGCGATGTGGATGTCCTTGACTGGCGAGAAGATGCGCGTGGCGTCCGTTCCGCAGGTGCCAGTGGCGGCGTCGAACGGACGGAACTCGCCCGTCGCCGTCACCACGCAAGGCGGGTTGACCATCTGATCGATCATGTCGGGGATGGCCGCCTTGAAGATGGCTTGCTTGTCGGCCATCGAGCTCGAGTTGTCGATGACGAACACCAAGTCGACCCGCTCCGACGGCAGGAAGCCGCCACCGATCGGTTTGACCTCTTCGTCGACGAAGGTCGGTTCCACCCCGGGAGAGGAAGGCCCAGCCGGATCGCCCGACTGCATCGGGGGCGGAGGTGCAATCCCCACGTCACTGCTCGTGGGCGACGGCGTCACGCCGGTCGAGGTTACCGGCGCTGAAGCGGCCCCATCGTTCTCCGCGCCGCATGCCAGGGCCAAGCTACTGCCGACAATCGCAAGGCAAAAGCGTGAGAGGACATGCTTGGAAATGGACTGGGTTGTCTCGTGGGGATCGCCGAAAAGCATCGCTTGGAACCTCGTAAACATCGAGCTGGTAAAGTGTAGCCGCTGAGGGACCACGTACCGGTCCGATTGGCGGTGCCGGGTCGGGTTGACGGCGCTAAGCCAGGGAGCGGGTGAACTTTTTCGTCCTGCGTTCAACTGAGCCGCCCCAAGTCCGACAGCCGGGCGCGTCCATTATTGAAGCCGTGATCGCTCCGGACGCGGTGAGCTTGGTCATACCACACTCGACGCGGGGTCGCACCGCTGGCGTACCCACCAATCAGTAGGCGTCCCAAACCGAACTCCAACACGTCGGTGCGTACGTTCAGCGTCACCTGAGGCTCGCACCGAAACAAACATTCGACCAGCGAAGAATGGGGCCAGCACCGACTGGCAGCGGGGGCACGCGACGGTTCGGAGCGGCTCTGGGAAGTCGACACCAAACCGTGTAGGTTCCCGGCATGCGAAGGCGCGAATCCGAACGTTCACCCAAGGCTCCAAGACTTGCCGCCATCACCATCGCCCTCGGCGTGGCGATGGGTTGTGCATCGGCTGGCCCTTGGGGCTTCTCACGTCAGTACACGCCACTGGACGCGGAGGAAACGGCGGCCGCGGGCGCGGTGAAATACGACCCGGTCATGGCCGAACGCCGCGCCGCGGAGTGGGTGGGTAAGCCCCTGAGCGTGTTCGGTATCGTTCGAGAGGTGAACGATTCACCCCAAGGCACGGAACTATTGCTGAGCGTGCGCGTCTTGCAAGACCGCAACCTGTGTGAGACCGCGTCCGAATCGAGCTGCCGGGTTACCGTGTCTGAGCACGAGTTCGGCCAGATGGTAGCAATTGTGAACCTGCGCCCAGAAGAGCGTTCGGGAGAGGCGCGCTTGATCACTGGGTCGCTCGTGCGCGTGGTCGGGCCCCTCGCTGCCAAGCCGGATCAGAAAACCGGCTTGCATCGAATCGACGCGAGCTACTACCGGCATTGGCCGCACAAGTATTTCGTGACGACCGCCGACCGCGACTACATGCTGCGCTGAAGCGACGTTCGGCGCGGTCCTCGATCGATGAGACGCCCGCGCGCGAACGGCGAAACCGCCGCGCAACCTGGCGGTGGCGGCCGGGCCACATTGCGCGCGTACAACCACCGGGTGTCCGAGTCCGCCAACCGCCGCCCCCATCGTTTGGACGTCGCTGGGCAGTTTCCGAGACTCGTGACCGGCGACCCCGCTGGCGAAGGCTCCGAGTCGGCGGAGGGGCAGATCACGTGGAACGCACAGACGGATCTGATCCTCAATGCTGCGGGCGAAGGGATCTACGGCATCGATCTCGACGGACGCTGCACTTTCGTCAATCCCGCCGCCGCGCGCATGACGGGCCACAGCGTCGGTGAACTGGTGGGGGAATCGATGCACGACGTCGTGCACCATTCCCACGGCGATGGGCGCTGCTACGAGCGAGAAGAGTGCCCGATCTACGCCGCCTTCGCCGACGGAATGATCCGCAACGTGTGTGACGAGGTCTTTTGGCGCAAAGACGGCAGTTCGTTTCCCGTCGAGTACACCAGCACGCCCATCTACGCCGCCGGGCGCTTGATTGGCGCCGTGGTCGTGTTCCGGGACATTTCGTTGCGTCGGCAAACCGAAGACCGCCTCAAGGGCGCCCTGCGCGAGGTCCAGCGTCTCAAGGAGCGACTGCAAAGGGAAAACACCAGTCTGCGCCAGGCCATCGAGGTCGCACGCGGCCAGCAGGACATCATCGGCAACAGCGCGGCACTGCGCGAGATGATGCGATTGATTTGTCGCGTCGCGGCGACCGACGCAAGCGTCCTGGTGCAGGGCGAGACGGGCACCGGCAAGGAGCTCGTCGCGCGCGCCATCCACCGCATGAGTCAGCGCCGAGGCGGACCGCTCGTGAAGGTCAATTGCGCGGCCATCACCCCGCAGCTGGCAGACAGTGAGTTGTTCGGTCACGAGCGCGGCGCCTTCACCGGCGCGGTGGCGCGCCGCCCGGGGCGCTTCGAACAGGCCAGCGGTGGCACGCTCTTCCTCGACGAGATCGGTGAATTGCCACTCGAGACCCAGAGCAAGTTGCTGCGGGTATTGCAGGAGCGCGAGTTCGAACGCGTTGGAGGCAACGAGACGCTCAACGCGGATGTGCGCCTGGTGACCGCCACGAACCGGGACTTGTGCGCAGACGTCAAGGCCGGCAAGTTCCGTGCCGATCTGTACTTTCGCCTCAACGTGATGCCGGTTTCCGTGCCGCGCTTGCGCGACCGCACGTCGGACATCCCGGCACTGACCGATCACTTCCTCGAGCAACTGGAAAAGCGCCTGGGTCGTGAGCTCGGACGCGTCAGTGAAGCTGGTTTGCGTCGCTTGGCGCAGTACCACTGGCCCGGCAACGTGCGTGAGCTTAACAACGTGATCGAACGGGCGGCGATCCTCAGCGACGGCTCCGAAGTCGAGGTGCCAGAGGAACTGTTCAGCTTCGTCGATGATCTGCCGACCGAAGCTGCACCGCCCACGGAGCCGTCCCCACAACCTCCGGCCAATCCGGCGCCGTCCACGGACGGCTCGTTGAATCTCGACGACGTCGAACGACGACACATCTTGCAAGTGCTGGAGCGCACCAAGTGGCGCCTGTCCGGAGCCGCCGGGGCCAGCACGGTCCTCGGCCTGCACCCGAATACCCTGCGTCACCGCATGAAGAAGCTCGGCATCAGCCGCTGAAGTGTCGCCGCCAATCCAGACTCCGTGCCGGTGATGCGTGCAGCCATTCGCCGCGAGTACAACGCGCGACCTCCATCGCCGTCACTCCGTGCGTGAGCACTTGTCGGGACCGTTTCGCGCCGAAGTCGGCCCAGCGCGCACGGCACTCCGAGTGAATCACCACATATCGTGCAACCGTCCAACTCCCCCAGGGGGCTGACGCAGGTCCCCGCTGGCGAACACGGCAAAAGCCGCATGGCACGCGCGTTGCTTAGTAGGTCAGCGACGTTGCGTTCGCGCAGGTCCCCGAAACCGGACTTCACCCCCGACACGCGGAAGGAAAGCACATGCGACGACGATTCGGCCCCCTCAGCGACCCCTTCAACCCCGATGCCGATCTGCGACACGGTCAGCACGCACACTTCGACGCGTCCGGCCCCTGCGGGCACGCAGACTCAGGCGACGATTCCCACGGCCATCATGCGTGTACCCACGACCATTACCGCGCAGACACTGCACCATCCGAACAGTCCCCGCAGCTCGACAGCGATCCCTACGAGTCACCGGAAACCCTGATGGACCGCGCCGTCGAGGGCGCCGTCGTTCGAGCCATGTTCGGGGGCAACGAAATGGCGCGCCGCAACTTCTTGCGAACGGTGGGGCGCGGCACGTTCTACGCCGCCCTATCCAGCGTGTTTCCGTTGGCGGCTTGCAAGAGCGCTACCAAAGAGGAGGTCGAAGCGACCACCAAGGGTACGGCTGCCGAGAGCACCAAGAACCCACTCGAGAAGACCAAGCTCGCCGTCGGCTTCGTGCCGATCACCTGCGCGACGCCCATCATCATGGCCCACCCCTTGGGCTTCTACGAGAAGCACGGCCTGGACGTCGACGTCATCAAGACGGCGGGCTGGGCTGTGGCTCGTGACAAGTCGTTGAGCAAGGAGTACGACGCCTCGCACATGCTCACTCCAATGCCCCTGGCGATCACGCTGGGCGCGGGCTCGACGGCGACCCCCTACCTGATGCCCGCAGTGGAGAACATCAACGGGCAAGCGATCACGCTGCACATGAAGCACAAAGACAAGCGTGATCCCAAACAGTGGAAGGGTTTCAAGTTCGCCGTCCCCTTCGACTACTCGATGCACAACTTCTTGCTGCGCTACTACGTGGCCGAGCATGGCGTCGACCCGGATCAAGACATCCAAATCCGCGTCATTCCCCCGCCGGAAATGGTCGCCAATCTCAAGGCGGGAAACGTCGATGGCTACCTCGCCCCCGATCCATTCAACCAGCGCGCCGTCTACGAAAAGGTCGGGTTCCTTCATCTACTGACGAAAGAGATCTGGGAGGGGCATCCCTGCTGCGCCTTTGCGGCGAGTGCGGAGTTCGCCTCCACCATGCCCAACACCTTCGGAGCGTTGTTCAAAGCCATCGTCGATGCGACTCACTACTCGTCGAAGCAAGAGAATCGAAAGGAGATTGCGGCGGCGATCGCACCGAAGAACTACTTGAATCAACCGGTAACCGTCGTCGAACAGGTGCTGACCGGCAAGTACGCCGATGGCCTGGGCGAGGTCAAAGAGATCCCCAATCGCATCGACTTCAACCCCTTCCCCTGGCACTCGATGGCGGTTTGGATCCTCACGCAGATGAAACGCTGGGGCTACGTCAAGGGCGACATCGACTACAAGAAGATCGCCGAGCAAGTCTACATCGCCACCGACTGCGGAAAGATCATGAAAGACCTCGGCTACGCGCCGCCGAGTTCGACTTACGAGAACTACACGATCATGGGTAAGCAGTTCGATCCGAACGCCGCCGATGCCTACGTCGAGAGTTTCCCGATTCGCAGGATCTGAACCATGGTATCCAGCTCGACCAAGTCCATCCTCGTATCCCTCGCGCTGTTGGCCGTGTTTCTGTTGGCCTGGGAAGGGAGCACCGGGATCGGCACGTCAGTCGGCGCCAAAAGCGAATACGAAGCGCTGGTGGCGGGTGCGGACGAAACCGCGCGCATCCCCCCGCCATCACAGGTGTTCTCGTTGGCCGTCGAACAACTGTCGGACCCTTTCTACGATCGGGGCCCGAACGACAAGGGGATCGGCCTACAGCTGTTGTACTCCTTGGGACGGGTACTGGCGGGCTACTTCGGCGCGCTCCTCGTGGCAGTACCGGTCGGATTCCTGATCGGCATGTCGCCATTGATGATGAGCGCGCTGAATCCTTTCATTCAGCTGCTCAAACCCATCTCGCCGCTGGCCTGGATGCCGCTGGCCTTGTTCATCATCAAAGACTCCGTCTCTTCGTCCGTTTTCGTGATCTTCGTGTGCTCGTTGTGGCCCGTGCTGATCAACACCGCATTTGGCGTCTCCAGCGTGCGAACGGACTTCATCAACGTCGCCAAGACGCTCGAGCTGTCACCAGTACGCACGGCTCTGACCGTGATTCTACCCGCCGCCGCGCCAACCATCCTCACCGGCATGAGGATCTCCATCGGTATCTCCTGGCTCGTGATCGTCGCTGCCGAGATGCTCGTGGGCGGGACTGGCGTCGGCTACTACGTGTGGAACGAATGGAACAATCTCGACCTATCCGCGGTGATCTTCTCCATCGTGATGATCGGAATCGTCGGCATGGGTCTGGACTGGGTACTGGCCCGCGCCGCGGCGCGCGTCAGCTATCAAGAATGACGCAAAGCGCGAACCAGGCACAGACATCGGAGCGAGCCACCGCAACTCTCAGCGAGACGACTAAATGAGCAAACAACCGTATCTGTTCGTCGAGAATCTCCGCATGCAATTTGCCGGAGCCAAGAACCAGTCCGACCTCACCGTGTTCGATGAGGTGACGTTCGGAGTGGAGAAAGGGCAGTTCGTCTCGATCATCGGCCACTCGGGCTGTGGCAAGTCGACCATCTTGAACATCATCGCTGGTTTGACGCAACCATCGTCGGGCTACGTGTTCGTCGATGGGCGACAGGTGACCGAACCAGGGTTGAGTCGAGGTGTCATCTTCCAGAATCACAGCCTGTTGCCTTGGAAGACCGCTTTGGGCAACGTGGTGTTCTCGGTCCGGGCGAGGCACCCCGATTGGAGCAAGGAGCAGGTCACCGAACACAGCTACAAGTATCTGGACATGGTCGGCTTGCGTGCAGCGGCCGACAGGAAGCCCGCGCAGCTGTCTGGAGGAATGCGGCAACGGGTCGGCATCGCGCGCGCGTTCGCCATCGAACCTCAGATCTTGCTGATGGACGAACCGTTCGGTGCGCTCGACGCGCTCACCCGCGGCACGATCCAGGACGAACTGATCGGGATTTGCGCCCAAACCAATCAGACCGTGTTCATGATCACGCACGACGTCGATGAAGCCATCTACCTGTCGGACCGAATCCTGCTGATGTCCAACGGCCCGGATGCTCGAGTGGCGGAAGACGTGGCCGTCACCATCCCTCGCCCCCGCAGCCGCGCCGGCTTGGCAAAACGCTCGGACTACTACGACTTGCGAACCAATCTGATCGACTTTCTCGTGGAACGCTCAGAACAGCAGCGAGGTCAACCGCGAGCACAGGTCGAGTCGAAAGCAGACTCGGCCCCCGACACTTTCGATACGCCGGTACACACCGTGCGTCGCGTCGCAGGTGGCAAGGGGGCGTGAGTACGACCCGAAGCGCCTACGACTTCTCAACTCCGTCACAATTCGAGCGCGCGCGCTCGTGGCCACTCAGAAAGGAAGCGATGAATCATGGAAAAGCAAGACATGACCGAGACCATCCTCGCGGCAAAGAAGGCACAAGGAGTCAGTTGGGCGGCACTCAGTGAAGCCGTGGGCATGAGTGAGATGTACATCGCTTCGTGCGTGTACGGTGAGAACTCCATGCTGCCTCAGTACGCAACCAAACTGTGCAAAGCGCTCTCGCTCAGCCCCGAAGTCGGTGCCACATTGGCCGAGTACCCGATGAAGGGACAATCACTGCGTCAGACCATCCCCACCGATCCGCTGATTTACCGCTTCTACGAGATCATGCAGGTCTACGGCGTTGCGGCCAAGGACGTCGTGCAGGAGAAGTTCGGCGATGGGATCATGAGCGCCATCGACTTCAAGATCGACGTGAGCAAAGAGGTCGATCCCAAGGGAGATCGCGTCGTCATCACGATGAACGGTAAGTTCCTCCCGTACAAGGCGTGGTAGTTTGCGATCGCCCCGCGACGTTGGCGCTCGGCTCGCGACGGTCGTTTCGGTAGGGCCGAAACGCGGTCGCTCGCTCCCCGCTGAAGGACCTGGCGTACGTTCGCAACCCGCAGTGCTGGAGTCACTGGCTTCTGGAGGATGGACACTCCCTCCTCCAGCACGCCATGATCCGTTGACTGACTCCGCCTCTCGAGGTGCCGCTCCTGCCGTCTTCAATCCCCATTCACCCACCCATGACACAACGGCTCTACCCCACACGTGTCGCTGGTAGGATCGCAGAATCCGCTCACGCACTGCGCGTCCTCGGCACACGTGGTGCCGTTCACTCGAAGATACGAGCAACGTCCAGCTCGGCAGAAACCCTCCGCACACCCCGGAGATCCGCCGTTGCATTGTGCCCCCAACGCCAGCCGGTCGACGCAGATGCCCTCGAATGCCGCACTGCCGTTCGGCCCCTGACAGTACTGCTCGGGTCGGCACCTCGCGTCCTGTGAACACTCCGCGCCGGGCGGTGCAAAGGCCGTGCAAATGTATGGGTCCCGCTGCAGATTGCAGTACAATCCTTCGACGCAGTCTTTGCCGGGCTCCGAACAGTCGTCGCCTTCGGTCAGAACCCTTTCGGACAGCGCCACCTCCACACACGTGCCGGACTTGACGTCACAATACGCCTCGTCACCGCAGTCGGGGAGGTTCACTCCACACGGTTGCCCCAGCGGGGTCGACTCCACACACCGCCCGTCGTGGCAAACGGACTCGGCGCACCGCTCGGAGGCGGCGCACGCCGCACCGACGGCGGACTGTGCGGCGCACACGCCGGGGCAACTGGCGCTCAAGTCACAGTACGCCGCGCCCTCGCATTCGTCAGAGATGGTACACGCCTCCCCCAATGCTGCATCGCCCACGAACACGAGGTCGCAGCTGCCGACGTACTCTTGGAGCGTCGCCGTCGTGACGCCCTCACAGGGCAGCTCCGCGACAACCTCGATGCAAGCGACGCCCTGCTCGGCGTGATACGTCCCTCGAAACGGCGCGGTGACGATCGATCCTCCGAACAACGACGTGTAGACCTCCAGACAGTCGGTGCCCGGCCCTGCCAACGTATCCAGCTGGTCGTCTTGACCGCAGCGTTCGAGCCGCTCGCAGAGCGTCGCGATGAATGCTCGAAAGAACTCCTCCGGCGTCTGCACGTCCGCGTTCGTCACAGATGTCGTGCCAGCCCCGCCATTACGTTGCGAGTCGTCGTCCGCACACGCAACCACCGTCGCCAAGCAGACAATGACCGTGGCAAGAGCGGCCGTCGCATTCTTCCGGCCGAGTCTCTTGCCTGAACCCACCGCTTTTCTTCGCACCCCAAAACGCTAGCGGGCCCCGCCCAAAGCGGCAAGCTATCCGCTCCTCACCCACTGCCATCGAGCGCGGTTTCGTGCGAGGCTCGGCGCGATGCCGCCCCAACGCGCCCTGCTCTTCGATCTCGACGGTACTCTCGCCATCACTGACCCGCTCCACGAACGCGCCTGGGTCGAGGTTCTCGCGCCATTCGGAATCGATGCCGATCATGGCTATTATCAACGTCACGTCGCCGGCAAACTCAACGCACAGATCGTCGCAGAAATCCTGCCGAACCTGACCACGACAGCAGCCACGGCCCTGGCCAACGAAAAGGACCGTCGCTTCCGCGAGCTGGCACGCGAGGGACTGACGCCCGTCGATGGCCTAGAACGACTGCTCGAGCGTTGCGCTCGGTTGGGTTGGCCCCGAGCCCTGGTCACCAACGCCGCACGATTGAACGCCGATCAACTCCTGCAGACCCTGAAGCTGCGCTTCGACGTATCGGTCTTTGGCGAAGAGCTGGCCCAGGCCAAGCCCGATCCGCTCCCGTATTCGACTGCGGTGCAGTTGCTTGGGATAGCCAGGGAGCAGGCCGTTGCGTTCGAGGACTCACCCGCCGGCATTCGTTCGGCGGTCGGGGCCGGAATAACGACGGTCGCTTTGCGGACGACCCATCACGCGGACGAACTGATCGACGCAGGAGCGCAACTCGTCGTGGACAGATTCGACGCGCCCCCGCTGCTAGACTTGCTGTTCGGCTCAGCGTGAGCCGAAACCAGCGGACCTCACCAGCAGGATGAATCCCACAGCGCGGCCGCGCTGACGAAAGGTGAGACGGGCGTCGACTACTGCACGCGGCGCTTGAAACACGCGACGATGCGCGTCCTGCCTCCGCCGAAACCCTTCTGCTCCGCGGATACGAAGGTGGCCAACTCCCAGCCCTTGGCGCCCATGTCCGGCAACAGCTCCTGCTCGCCGAGCACTTCATCCCATTTGAGTTCGGTGCAGAAGTGGTGGAACTTGTCGGGCGAGTCTCCGTGGGCGACCGGCAGTACCGCCCGGTGTGCAGCTACCCCCGCCGAACAGCCCAGCACCAAACTAATCAACGCCACGCCAACCTTGTCCTTCATGATCCACTCCACTGGGTCGTTGCGCGCCGAGAGAAGCGAAACATTGAAACTGCTCCCAAGCACGAGAAAGGCGCGACGCTATCAACAGCGCCGCGCCTTGGCCAAGAAGCTGACTTGTTTATAGTTTGTGGTATCTCGTCGCGACTATGAGCGGCGACGCAGGACCACCGCAGCGACGAACGCCAACGCCCACCAGCCGGCCCCCGACGGCGTCGAGCTCCCGAGAACACGGCAGCCGCATGCTCCGGGCTTTTCCTGCATGTGCGCGGGCGGGGGCAGCGGGTCTTCCCCTCGTTCGGGCTCCGAGGGCCCACCAGCCCAAAACTCCTCGGAATCGGGGTTCTCTCGCTGCTCGAACTCTTCCTCGGCAGCTTGGCGGTCGGCCTCACGCTTGGCTTCCGCTTTCTTGTCGGCCTTCTTGGTATCGAAGACCATCGAACGACGATCGACCACTTCGTTTTCGCCGTCGAGGACCATCGTCACCTCGGGTGTGAGGGTGCGATTGCTGCGCTTGTTCTTCAGGCTGGCCTTGTACTCACCCGCCTCGAACCCGCGTTCGCGCGTGACCTTGAAGCTGAAGCGTGTACGACTCTGGATCTTGCCCGTCCCGGGATCGAGAAAGCCCATGTCGATGCTCTCGATCAATGGTTGTTTGTTCTCGAGCGGCACTCTGCGGGTTTGCGGTTCACTCGATCCATCGACCAAGGAGCGTTCGTAGTAGACCGTCGGCTCGAACTTGAACTGCATGGGGACGTGCGCGATGTCCGGAGCTTTTGAGAGATAGATCTCCACGTCGATGCGCCAAGACTCGTTGCTTTCCTTGATCTTGGTCTTCTTCCAAACGACACGATCAGCAAACGCGGGGGAAGCCAACAAGCACAGCGCCATCGCGACGAGCAGCTTGACGGCCCAACTATTGGATATCTTCGTTCCGAACATTCAGTCCTCCAAGGGCCGGCACGCTACCATTGGCACCTGTTGGGGGAAGGCCTTTTGCCGGCCGGGCCCACCCCGAACAGACCGCGCGTTGGGGGTCGATACGCGAGTCTAATTTTTCCAGCATCACCAGAATACGAGGAAGTCGAAGCGGGTCCTGTCACTGTGTACCTTCGGGTCCCCGCCGGTACTGCAGGGAGCTTGCAGGCCCGCGTCAGGTTCGCTATCCGCCGTGGCCATGTCCAAAGCGAAGACCGCCATTAGCCCCACCCGCGCCGAGAACTACCCTGAGTGGTATCAGCAAGTGATCGCCGCGGCGGACATGGCGGAGAACTCGGGCGTGCGCGGCTGCATGGTGATCAAGCCCTGGGGTCTCTCGGTGTGGGAGAACATCAAGCAGCACCTCGACACAGAGCTGAAGAAGACCGGGCACAAGAACGCGTACTTCCCGCTGTTCATCCCGGTCTCGTACTTGGCCAAAGAGGCCGAGCACGTCGAGGGCTTCGCGAAGGAATGCGCGGTCATCACGCACCATCGTCTGGAAGCGGGTCCAGACGGGGGCCTGGTCCCCGCTGGCCCACTGGAAGAACCCCTCGTGGTCCGTCCCACGAGCGAAACGATCATCGGCGAGAGCTTCTCGCGTTGGATTGAGTCGCACCGCGATTTGCCGCTGCTGATCAATCAGTGGGCAAACGTCGTGCGCTGGGAAATGCGCACCCGGCTGTTTCTCCGAACCGCCGAGTTTCTCTGGCAGGAAGGCCACACCGCGCACGCGAGCGCCGAGGACGCGATGCGCGAAACCAAGATGATCCACGACATCTACGTGACGCTGGCGCAAGACGTCCTCGCCATGCCCGTGATCGCCGGAGAGAAGACGGCCGTCGAGCGTTTTCCCGGAGCCGACAATACGTTCACCATCGAGGCGATGATGCAGGATCGCAAGGCACTTCAAGCTGGCACGGCACACTTTCTGGGTCAGAATTTCGCCAAGTCGAACAACATTCGGTTCACCGACAAGGACGACCAACTCAAGCACGTGTGGACCACGTCGTGGGGTGTCTCGACGCGCCTCGTGGGAGGTCTGTTGATGACCCACAGCGATGATGACGGGTTCGTCTGTCCTCCGCGGCTCGCCCCCGTTCACGTGGTGCTGTTGCCGATCCTGTTCAAGGCAGACAATCCTGCCGCGATCCTCGAGTATTGCGAGAGTCTCGCCAAAGAGCTGAGCGCGTTGCAGTTCGCGGGACGACCCGTGGAGGTCGAGGTCGACGCGCGCGACATCAGCGGCGGAGAGAAACTTTGGAGTTGGATCAAGAAGGGTGTGCCGGTACGCGTCGAGATTGGCCCGCGTGACATGGCGCAAAACGCCGTGTTCATGGGACGCCGTGACAAGCCGCACAAGGAGAAGCGTGGCGTGCCCCGCGACGAGTTCGTGGCGACGTTGCCCGCACTACTCGAGGAGATCCAAACAAGCCTGTTCGAGCGCGCGCTCGCATACCGCAAGCAGAACACTCGAACCATCGACACCGAAGCGGAGTTCATCGAGTACTTCACCGCGCCTTCTGCGAAAAGCGGACCGACACCCATTCACGGTGGTTTCGCGCTGAGTCACTTTTCCGGGGACGAGGCAACGGAAGAGAAGCTCAAGAAAGAGCACGGCGTGACAGTGCGCTGCATTCCAAACGAGGGTCAGTTGGACGGCACTCACGAACCGGGCAAGTGCATCTTCACTGGCAAGCCGTCGTCACAGCGCGTGGTCTGGGCCAAGGCATATTAGCATCAACGGTCACGCCCCGAGGGCGCCCCGCTCGACTTGGTGTCACGCGCGCCGAGTCCGAGCCGCGTTCGTTCACCCTGCGGGGGATTCGGTACCGTGCAACTCGTCGTTGGACAGTGCGCAACAGAACACCAGCACGTCGCGCTGCGCTGGGTTACGCCAAGGCTCGGGCGTATCGGCGCAGGAGCGGGTCTGGCCCGCACGCAAACGGTCCGTCTCAGAGACGAGTTCGCCGCGAATGGGCCAGTACAGACAGGACACCCCAGCGCGCCCTGAAGGTGACCACTCACAGCCGGAAGCCACTGAAATTACTGAGAGTTCTGCATCGCGGGTGCGCAACAGCTCGTGCTCGCTGCCAAACGGGCGAGTGACTTGCTGCGTGTCGAAATCCGAGACGCTACGCGTGATCACGATCTGCGCGCAGTTCGCGCGACCCGCGAGCGCGCCGGGTTTCTCGATGCTCAACTCGACGCCGCGCGCTTCGGGCTGCGTCGCCAGAACCATCGCGCTGAGCTCTTCCGCTGCCATCTCCACGAGTTGATAGCGGCGGAAGTGCAACATCGCGACCAAGTGCTCGGCGACCACCGAGTAGTCGACGGTGTGCCCGATGCGACCGCTGCGACCGGCCCGTCTCGTATCGACCTGCATGGCCAAGTCGAGGCGAACCCGCTGCTCGGTGTGCCGCTCGTGGGGGTAAATCCCCACGATGCAGTCCAGTTCGAGCGAGTTGATCTTGACCCAGTCCACGATGATTCCCGAAGACGCTCAGTGTGTTACCGGGGGTTTGGGCTCCCCGGCGCGAATGCTCAACGGCCAGCGGACGGGGGTGCGACGCCAGGGCTCATCGTCCGTCACTCGCCAATCGACGTGCAGCGTGTACTCGCCGAACACCGGCGGGTACGGCACGCCCATGGTACGGCTGCGGAATCGGCGGGTGACCGGGCGGTGCTTGAACGTCGAGCTCGACGTTTCCAGGCCGGTATCTGCCACGAGCACGAAACGCGCTTCGAACTCCTCCCCCACCTGTCCGGGCGTCAGACTCCAGTAGGCGTGGATCTCGAGGGGCAGCAAGCCGCGTGGGAGCTGACGTGCGTTGGGATTGACGTTAACCTGTTCCACAAGATTGAAGAGGCTCACGTTGTTGCTGTGTTGGTCAACGGACGAACCGCCACAAACCGTCAAGAAATAGCAGTCCGGCACGAGGCGGCGCTTATAGCGGCTTTCCCGCGGAGTGTCAGCCCGCTTCTCGTCACCACAACGAGCCGCTTCCCGTAGCGAGCCTCAGCACTGCTACCAGAGCGAAAACGAAGCCTAAAACGCTCAGCGTGGCGATCCCCCAAGCGCCCCAGTTCGAGCGCAGCAGCAGTGGCTCGGCCGTTGCGGAGCCACCGGGCCGCCCGCCATCGGGCTGCGAAGCGACGCCCTGCGCATCACGGACGGCAACACGCTCGCGCCGCCACGCGTCCAATCCGAGCCCAACATGGGCAAACCACCCAGCGCACACGAGCAGGACGAAAACGGCCGGCAACGGAACCCCCCACTGGGTCGCAGACAGAACCGCACAGAGTCGATCGTAGTCACCGAAAACACCCAGGTGCCCTGACAGCGTGGTCGCCAACAATGCGACGGTACCGCACCACCCGAGCGTGGAGCGTAGCGTGACTCGAGCTGCCGCTCGATCATCGCCCGAAGGTAACGATTGCATTCGCGACAGCCTTCGCCACCAAACCGACAGCGCGACGTGCAACAGCGCCGCGACGACGATCGCCGTGGGCAGCCAGACCGCCGACCAGGGCGGTGCGGCCCAACCGAGCAACACCTCGAAGCGGTTGCGGTCTTGCGTGGCTCGCACAATTGTCGAAAGATGAACGGCGCCGAGCCCGACGACCAACCAAGCGCAGCCCCGGGCGGTTCGACGGACCCAAACCCCATTGCCCAATGCCCGACCACCGGTGCTCTTCAACACTTCTTCCACCAACGATGCGACTCCCAGCGCAGCAGTCAGCTCGATTGCCGCGACAAATCAAGTACCTTGCGCCCAAATACCCAGCGCACCGCGCTGCGAGCAAGTGATGCAGAACGCAGCCCCCAAAAACGCCCTCACAGATCGGTGCTCGAGCTGAGCAAATCCGATTGTCGATCAGCACATTGCCCACCGCGAGAGCTGACGTGAACCATCCTCGTCCCCGCGAGGCCTCCCAGGGGCACGGCAATCCCCCTCCCTCGTCGCCCTCCGCTCAATGAACTCGAGAATCAGGCCCGGTCACGCAACGCGCGACAGTCATCGATCGCCCCGAACAGGAGCAACCGCGCTGCAGATTCTCGTCATCGTCGCAACGCGCATTGCCGTCGCGTCGACGCTGACCGTGTCGGGCTGCAGTAGCAGTTCGAATCCAACCGCCGCTCCCGCCCCGGCACTGGCAGGAAACGCCGAGGCCCAACGCCAATTTCGACGGTTGAGCCAAGCTTGGCACACCCGGCGCCCCGAAGAGCGCAACCAACTCGAAGGCGAGCTTCGCGCGTTCGTCCAGCGCTATCCCGTGGACGACCAGACGCGGCTGGCGCGAACGTATCTCGCCTGGATATTGATCCAAAAGGGCGAACTGGTCGAGGCGCGGCGCTTGATCGAAAAAACGCGACGGGGCCCAACGGGAACGGCACGCGACTTCAGTCGAGTCGTCGAATCGGCGTTGCTGATCGAGCACGGACAGCCGCTCGAGGCGATTCGCATCCTGAGACAACTCCAGGGTAAGATCATCGACCCGGTCGAACGCTTTTTGGCGACCGAACAGCTCGTCATCGCAGCGCTCGACGCCAATCTCTACTCCGAGGCCATGGCGTACATGGTCGATTGGATCGAGCAAGCGAACCCTCGGGACCGCAGCGCGATTCGAGAATCGATCGCATCGCGCTTGCGGCACATGCCGCAGCAGTACGTCGAACGAGCACTCGACTCCCTCGAACCCAAGACGGACGACCCGGACCGTACCCGCAATCCGCAGCGCTACGCGCACAAGGTGTGGCTTTACCAGGCCGTCTCCAAGCAGCTGGCCCACGACGCACTCCGCGACAAGGACGCCCAACTCGCGGCGCGTGTCGTCGACAAGAATCCATCCCTCGCCGTCGGCCCCGAGTCGGCAGAGCTGTTGCGCCTCGCTGCCGGCGGCGAACCCCCGGCAACGATTGCCGGAAGAACGGTGGGTTTGCTGCTCAGTACCAGCGACGAAACGGCGCGACGGCGCTCCAACGAGATTGCAACGGGTTTCACCGCAACCATCGGGTACGTCGGAGACACCCTCGGCAGCCTGCAACTCACCTTCGAGGAAGAGACCGAGAATCCACTCGATGCGCTCGCAGAATTGTCGGCGCGAGGCGCCGCCCTGTTGGTCGCGGGTGTGACGCCGTCGAGTGCACGGGCTGCCGCTCGCTATGCGGAGCGCACGCGAGCGCCAGTGCTGCTACTCAATCCCGGCGAGTTCGAAAGCAAGTACGTCTTCGAGGTCGGCGTCTCCGTCGAACAGGAACGTCGAGCGCTCGCCGACGCCTTTGCCAAGACCGGCGGCGGAAGCCTGCTGCCGATCGATGGCGATCCGACGCGCTGCTTGCCGTCTGCGCTGACCACGGCGCCGTTTCCCGTCGCGCAGTGGGTGCAAGACGGCGTCGGCGGATTGCTGTTCGTCGCAGGTCCTGCCTGCGTAGGCCCCGTCATCGAGCAATGCCTGGCGCGCGACTACCACCCGTGGGTAGGACTGGGCCTCGATGCACAGTCTACATCCACCCAGTACTCCAACTCGGCGGTCTTGAGCGCTGGGCGCTTTCCATTGGGCGATGCCGACGTTCCTGGCTTGGCTACCTTCGAACGACAATTTGGACGAAAACCGACTTGGTTCGAAACTCTGGGGAGGGACGTGGCGCAGATTGCGCTCGAGGTGCTCTCGCCACTGCCCGAAGTTCGCCTCGACGACGCGGAAAAGGTGTCGACCTATCACGGGCGCATTCGCCAAGCGCTCATCCAATACCAGTCGGACGAGCTGTGGTCTTCGACATCGGCCCGATTTGGCCCCGATCACAAGCTGATCAGGAAGCTCACGGTGAACCCCAGATGATCGTGGATTTGCCCAATCGTCGCGCGACTCGACTCCTGGCTCGCGCCCTGGCACATCAAGCGCGGCCCGGCGATCTGCTCGTACTCGTCGGTCCGCTCGGCGCCGGCAAGACCTTTCTCGTGCGCGCGCTCTGCAGAGCCCTCGGGCTCCACAGCGAACACCGCGTCACGAGTCCGACCTTCGCGTTGATCCAGGAATTGGACTGTAAACCAAAGATCGTCCACGCCGATCTGTATCGCCTGAACGGCCCAGAGCAGGTCGCCGATCTCGGTCTGGAGGCAGCGAGAAACGACGCCGTGGTGATCGTCGAATGGGGCGGGCCCTACATCGAGGCCCTGGGCGGCGACGCGCTGGTCGTCGAGCTTTCGCGAACGCCTCGCCATGCCCAGCTCAGTGCAACGGGTCCCCGCTCCGGCGAATCACTCGCCGCGGTGCTCGCGGCATCACCGATGTGAGCCGAGCAACGTCGGCCGCACCGGGCATAGCTGGCGCGAAACGCACCGCGAGGTGCCCCATGGCTCTTCTGGCGTGAACGGCTTCGAGGAATCAGCCTTCTTCGATCATCAGAGGAATCAGCCTTCTTCGATCATCAACCGCAGCAGATCGCGCGTGGTGAGGATGCCGACCAACTCTCCGAATTCGTCCACCACCGGCAGCGAGCTGAAGCGTTCCTTGACCAGCAGCTCCACGGCGTGAAGCAGCGAATCGCGAGGATGCAACGTGACCAAGCTGGTCTCCATCGCCTTGTCGACTCCGAGCCCATCCCACACCGAATCGGGCACGTCGTCTCCCCCTTCTTCGACATCGATGCCGAGTTGCAACAAGTCCGTCGGGCTGATGATCCCCACGAGCTTGTTACCGTCGAGGACTGGAAGGTGGTGGATGGGGTGTTGAGTCAACAGCTTCCTCACCTGACGCAGCCGATCTTTGACGTCCACGGTGATCAGCCCGTCGGCGGTCATCACGAATGAAACGATCTTGTCGGAGAGCATCCGCCGACGATAGCAATGCTGAGGGCAAACCCGATGCGAAAAAGGGAGCGTCTCACCCCACGCTGCCCGACAATCGGGCGGATCCCGACACGCCTCGACGCTCACGAGGCTCTGTCACCGACGGCTGCGGTCGATTGGCCTCATACGGAGCCGCCGCCGACCCTGCGCTTCCCGGCTCGCCGCCTGCCCCTTGCACCGACGATTGCCGAGCGGCAAGTTTCCCGTGTGAATCAATTCGGCAAGTTGCTGATCGTCCTCGGTGCGGTAATCGCACTCGCGGGCGCCGTGCTGTTACTCGGCGACAAACTGGGCCTCGGCCGCCTCCCGGGCGATTTGGTGCTGCGTGGCAAGAACACGACGTTCCACTTTCCCGTCGTGAGCAGCATCGTGGTGAGCATCGTGCTGACCATTCTGCTCAACTTGTGGCTGCGCGGACGGGGTTGAGCCGGGTCGTGCCGTGCCCCAGAGGAGGTCCCACGCAGCACTGCTCGTGCGTTCAACGAATCGAGCGACTCAGATCCAACATCCGCTCGATCGGCTTGGCGGCGGCTTCGCGCACCTGCTCGTCCATGAGTAGCTCTGGCGACAGATCGCGCAGCGCCAGATAGACCTTCTCCGGCGTATTCAACCTCATGAACGGGCACTCGTTGCAGTTGCAGCTCTCGTTGTTGGGCGGGGCGGCGATCAGTCGTTTGGACGGGGCGCGCTTGGCCATCTCGTGGAGGATCCCCGACTCGGTCACGACGATGAAGCAATCGGCCGAGTCGTCTTGGACGTAACGGAGCAACGCCGCCGTCGAGCCGATGAAGTCCGCCATGTTCAACAGGCCCTCTTCGCACTCGGGGTGAGCGATGATCTTCGCGCCGGGGTTCTTCTGCCGCAGTTCGATCAACCGCCGCTCGCTGAACGTTTCGTGAACGATGCAGCTCCCCGGCCACAGCACCATCTCGCGACCTGTCTGCTTCATCACGTAGCGGCCGAGGTTGCGATCCGGTGCGAACAAGATCGTGACATCCTTCGGCATCGCCTGGACGATCTGCACGGCATTGCTCGACGTGACGATGTAGTCGCTCGCCGCTTTGACTTCCGCCGAACAGTTGATGTAGCTGATCGTCACTGCACCAGGATGACGTTCCTGCCATTTCTTGAAGCGATCGATGGGACAGCCGTCGGCGAGGGAGCAGCCGGCAGCCATGTCCGGCACCAGCACGCGACTAGTCGGGTTGAGGATCTTGGCAGTCTCCGCCATGAAGTGCACGCCAGCGAAAAGGATGACGTCAGCAGCTGCCTCCTTGGCTTGTCGTGCCAGCTGCAGCGAGTCGCCAATGAAGTCGGCCAGGTCCTGGATCTCCCCCTCCTGGTAGTAGTGGGCGAGCAAAACCGCATTGCGCTCCTTCTTGAGGCGACGGATCTCTTCATCCAAGTCGAGGCTCGCCAGGTCCGTTCGGACGTCGGCCGCGTGGGCTGTAGCGGGAATCATGGGGATCGGAGACATAATCCCACTGACCGGCGGTGTCGATCCCCGTGCGCTGGCCAAACGCCCCGAGCCGAGCAGGACCGGACTCGACCCCGGCATCCGCGTCGACGAGTTTGGTCGTATGTTGGCAGAAAAACTCGGAAGTACCGCGCCGCGTTCGGGATCACGACGCCGAGCGAGTCGTGTTAGGTTCCCCAGCGGCTCAATGACGGACGGCGCAGCAACTTTGCGGGCGGAAGCGACGGCGCAACCGAGCGTAACTCCCGTGGAGCGGGGGGATCAGGCGCGGCGTCGCCGCGCCGCGGGAAAATCGCGGCCTCGGTCGTCGGGCGCGAGCTGCGGTGCGTTGCCTTTGGCAGGGCTGCTCGCCGCCAGTGTGGTCGCCTGCACGCCTCCCGCGCCGGCCAACAGCACCACACCGCGTCCTTCACTGACGGTCAAAGGTCTCGCCTCAACGGCCCCCGCGTTCGCGCAGCCAGCGCGATGGCAGTTGCTCCCGGAATCGGTCAACGCCGATTCCGACGACCTGGACGACCATGGGCTGCGTCGCCTGATCCGCGAGGGGGTGCGCGTGTTGGATTGGCCTGACGGCAGGCTCCAGCAAGCGCGGCAACTGTTTCCCACCGGGGAGGTCCAAGCCGTCCAGCTACCCCAGCGCCTCGGCGGCGGGTACCTATTCACCAGTGAGGTGTCGGGAGAGACGCTCGTGTGGCGCGCCGACACCTGGCTCGCCGACGCCCGGCCCGTCGCGACGATATCCGAGCGTGTGGAACGTCTGGTTCCCGGCTTCGATCGGTTGTACGCGCAACTGGCTCACACCCATGAACTGGCAGCGTTCGACCTCGAAACGGGAAAACTGACGGACCTCGGACCGCTTCCCGCCAGCCACTCCTACGATTCGCTGGCCTTCGTGGACGAATGGTTTGGCGTCGTCGACACCGATGTTCGCGGTCTGCTCGCCACCTTCGACGCAGGCACGACCTGGCACCGAGTCCCGACGCATTCCACGTCTGTCGCGCTCGAGGTGCGAGACGGCGCCGTCTTGGTGGAGCACAAGGACGGCAGCTATCGGATCGCTCCCAACGGAGAAGTCGTTCGCGGCGGGTTCTCAGACCCCGGCGCGGCGTTTGCGAGCTTCAACGAGCGCGTTCTTCCCCAGAGTTCAGCTGGCACCGTCGACCCATCACCGGCGCCGCAGCCCATGCTACTGCCACTGGGTTCGAGGCCATTGCGGGAGGCGGTGTTGTACGGTTGGCCGCTGGACGGCAAGACCGCCGTGGTTGCGACCAACGGCGCCTTGGGAAAAGTCAATCTGGCGGACGGCAAGCTGCTCGACCACCGGCCCGACGCATACCGAGGACACTTACCGTGCCGGGCAGCGCGTTTCGGTGCAGCGATCGGCTTCGTGTGCAGCGAGCCCGGACTTGGAACGAGCATCCATCGACTCGACTCGCCGTTGGAGTTGACCGAAGTCGTTCGCTTCGAAAAGGAACGGCAAGTATCGATCAGCGGCAACGGGTTACTCGTCGTCGCTGGCTCGTGCGAATCGGGGGCTGGCATGTCGAAGGCTGGAGGCCAAGCCTACTGCGTCGTGAGCGACGGAGCTGCGACGCGCGAAATTCGGGTCGAAGGTGACGTCGGCGCCGAACGAGTCGTTGCGCTGCACGACGGACGTGTGGCGGTTTTGGTCCCTCCACGCCCAGGAGCCCCGGGAAGACTGAGCCTGTTGGCAGGCCGCCAACCGGAAACCCATTTGCTGAAGGTCCCCGAGACGACCGAATCCCTCGAAAACCTGCTCACACTGGGACTGTGGCTCGACGGCGCCACTGAAGTGGCCGACGGAAGCATCGCCACTTGGATCGCTGCGGGCGCCAACTACGTCGGCGTCAAGGTGAAGCTCGATGGTACCGTCGTTCTACCCAAAACGGCGTCGAGTGAACGCGGCGATTTGGGTCGCGCCGCCTTGGCAGGCCGCTTCGCGCTCGAAGTCTCTGCATCAGGAGTCGGCTGGCAAACGACGGACCACGGATTCAGCTGGACGCGCGTCATGCTCCCCCGGGCCCTGGAACCCCAATCGCCGACCCGCCTGCATCGCGAAGGCGGCACGCGCCCGGTGCTCGGCTGCTCCGCGGTCGGTTGCGCGTACGAACCGTGGCTACGGATCGGCTACGACGTTCCGGGTGGTGACTCGGGCACTTCCGAGCACGGCGCGCCAGAAGCGGACGTTCCTGGTCGAGTCTCGCTGACTCCACCCAACTTCAACGACTGGCATTTCGATTGCCATGCCACAGGTGAACAGTGGTCACCACTCGGTGAAACCCAACGCACCTTTGCCAGACGGGAACGGGAGAAACCGCGACGCGGACTCGCCGTCGGATTTGGTGGCGGGCTGCCGGCCAACCCCAAAGAGTCGGACATCGACAGCGGCGCCTATCGGCCCTTCTGGGGCGTCGACGGCCCTCATCGCAACGACGCGGCGCTGCGTATGGATATGGGGCTCGACAAACCCGTGGAGTTCAGGGCGTACGCGTGGGGCCACCCGGGCCAAGCCTGGAGCACGAGCGGCGCATGGTTGGTGCGGGTCGCGACACGTTTCCGCCCCGAAGCGGTCTGGTCGACAGCCCCGACGCAAATCCCTTGGACGGACTGGGTTCAGGCGGCGCAGGTCTTCGGCTCCGACCGTGCCGGTCGACGCTCGACTCAATGGTTTGCAGCGTTGGATCCGGACGAAGAAAGCGGGCTGCTGTGGATTGGAAGCCCGCTCGGCGTGTCGCTCCACCTCTTGACCGCGGACAAGGCCATCGCAAGCAGTGTGGTTGCCGACGTCGGCAAACCGGCGGGGGTGGCGATGATCGGCGGCACGATGCACCTGGCGCTGCGCGAAGGCAATCGTCTGCAACTTCACGCACTGCGCGGCGGACAGTTGGAGCAGGTGGCGGACTTTCCCGTCGGACAGGGCGCTGTCGCTTCGTTGATACGCTCCTCGGATGCGACGCGACTGGGAGTGTTGGTCCATTCGCTCCGCGGCGATTGGTACGTCTATCCGCTCGACGAGGAGTATCAACCCGCTGCGCCGATCTTCGTGTCGCGCGCAGCACTGAACGAGTCACCGAGCGCGTGCACCTCGGAAGACGTCGGTTGGCTCGTTTCGTCGGCGCTTCCGCTGAGCCGAGTCACCAAAGCGGACAGCCAACGAACACTCAGCTTTGCGGAGCCGTTTGGGCATCTACGAGCCAACGAAGTCGCGGCGAAGGTGTTGGTCACCGAAGGCAAGTTGTGCGTTTTGGAGCTCGCGGCAAACTTGCGCTCGTCGAGAACCAGAGGCAGCAGCCCACCCAAACCAAGCAGCCCGGGTCACGCCGGCATCCCGCTCGGTGTTGCCGACCCGTCACAGCACCGTGTCGTGTCCTTCCGCTGCACACCGTAGCGGGTGCGCTCCGCGATTTCGGCAGCTCATTGGGCGGCGAGGAACAGAGCTCGCAACCACCGCCGAATACAGGAGAATCGGTCGATCGGAACTAGTCCAGACAGACGGTGCACGACGCCACCGTAGGCTTGCTCGGCAGTTCAGCTGACGCACGACATGTCTTAGTAGCGACCACAGCCCAGAACGAGTTAGCTCATTTGGGCTACGCCACCTTCGCGTTCATTTGCTGGCGTGGATGCGCGCGTGCACTTCGCCAACGGCTCGGACGGCGAGTCGCAAGGGACGAGCAAGGCTGTCAACTCTCGGCAACGACCGCTCACCTCAGACAGACATGAGCATGTTGTGAGACGCGAGTGACTGAACCGATTGAGTACAGTTCTGAAGCGATGCCCCGGCACAGCAACCCGGCAAACAACGAACTACCGGTATTCACCGAAGGAGATGACCAAGTTGAGCTGTCTTCGAGCTATCGGAGAATCCTGGAATCGCCCGAGGTCGCACCGGCGAACCGACCCCAAGCGTTGCGCCGATGCAAAATGTTTGGTCATGGCCCCGGGTTTCTTGCTACATGCCGCTTGTTCGCGCGGAGCGTGGCTGTCCCCCCCGGCCCCTTCGCGCGAACCTTTTTTTCTAGGGCGGAGCCGCGTGGCGCACAGGGTTCAGCGCCACTGGTCGGCGCGGCACAACGGCGCGTGCGATTAACCTTTAAGAGTCAGTAGACGTCTTGCGCGCACCGAGCGCGGCAGAGCGAGCCGTGGCGCTGCAGACAGCGTCCATGACGCCATGCCGAAACCCCGCACGTTCGAGAGCAAAGACTCCCTCGATCGTAGTTCCTGCGGGGCTCGTAACACTGTCCTTCAGAGCACCGGGGTGAGTTCCACTTTGCGCCGCCAGTTGCGCCGCGCCCAGCACGGTTTGGATCGCCAGCTGCATCGACACTTCCCGCGGGAGTCCCGAGCGTACCCCGCCGTCGGCGAGGGCCTCGATGAACAGAAACACGTACGCCGGTCCACTACCGGACAGGCCCGTCACTGCATCCAGCTGGTTTTCACTCACCTGCCAGCACTTGCCAACACGTTCGAACATGGATGTCACGAAGCGAACGTCGTCGTCGGACGCGGTGGCCCCGCGCGCCAACGCGGTTGCACCTCGTCCGGCCAGGGCAGGCGTGTTGGGCATGGCGCGCAAAATCCTGACTCCAGAACCGCACCACTGCGCGACACTATCAATCGTCACACCTGCGCAAATCGAAACCAGGAGTTTGTCGGGACCGAACTTCGAGCGAGCGGGAAGCAGCGCAGACTGCGCGACTTGAGGCTTGACGGCGAGCACGACACAATCCGCCCAATCCACGAGCTCTGCATTGTTCTCCACCGCGGTGATGCCGAACCGTTCCCCGAGCTTCTGCCGACGCTCGCTGTTGGGTTCCGCACAGCGAATGTACGACGCAGCGACGCTCCCCCCTTCGAGCAGGCCCGCAATCAGTGCCGACGCCATGTTCCCACCGCCCAAAAACCCGATCTTTCGCTCGTCCATGGTGGGTCGGGTGTACTTGGCTTGGCAGTGGGACGCTATCCCGAAAACAGCTCCTTGAGCTTGCCGAGCAACCCGACTTCGCTCGGATTCGACAGCTCGTCGTCGAATTGCCGAATCAATCGTTCGATTTGTGGCTTCGTACCGTCTGGAACACGAACCTTGATCCGGCACAACTGATCACCTGCGCCGGAGCGGAAGCGATGGGGAACGCCTTTGCCTCGTATCGGCAGCACGGTGCCAGGCTGAGTTCCAGCGGGAACCTTCAGGGTGACCATGCCGTGCAGCGTCTCCACCTCCACCTCGGTGCCGAGTGCTGCTCTCGTGAATGCGACCTCGACGTCACTGAGCACGTCGTCCCCCTCTCGTCGGAAACGCGCGTGGGGCTTGACGTGAATGACGAGCTCGAGATCGCCCGCGGGACCACGTGGTGAGACGCGACTACCACCGCCAACGATGGTCTGCGCCGCACCCGGTTCGATTCCCGGCGGGATGGTGACTTCGATGTTCCGTCGACGGACGCTGAGCCCGCGACCGTCACAGGCCGAGCAACGCACCGACGGAATGGAACCGGTGCCCTGGCAGCGCGGGCAGATGCGATCCATGCCCAGCGAGATCCATCCCAGCGAACCCAGACGTACCCGACCCGCACCACCGCACGTGTCGCACGAAACGCTCCGCGCGCCGCGTTCCGCTCCGTCGCCGCCGCAGTGTTGACAGACGTCAGCGCGCTCGTAACTCAAGGTGCGCCGACACCCCAGCGCAGCTTCGACGAACTCCAGCTCGAGGACCTCTCTCAAGTCTCCGGAGACGGGCGGACTGGCCGTCGCGAAACCGCCAGACAAGATCTCGGACAACCAGTCCTCGATGCCCCCTGCAAAGCCACCAGCGCCAGCAGCGGGCCCATCGGTGCCCATGCGGTCGAAGCGCGCTCGTCGATCGGGATCGCTGAGCAACTGATACGCGGCGTTGATTTCCTGAAATCGCTCCTTGGCCGAATCGTCGCCAGGATTGCGGTCCGGGTGGTGTTCACGGGCCAGGCGCCGAAAGGCGGCCTTGATTTCGTCCCCGCTCGCGTCGCGAGAGACCCCGAGAACCTGATATGGGTCACGCACGAGCCCTGCATAGCACCCGAGACGTCCAAGAGGGAGCCCAGCGACGCGCCGGAGTGACGGCACGCGCCGGCAGCGCAGACGTTTGCCAGACGCATCCTTGCACGACAAAGTTGGAGAGCACCATGACCTACACCGCGAACTCGAACCGCTACGACACCCCGCACACTTACAGGCGCTGCGGACGCTGGGGGCTGAGGCTCCCGGCGCTGTCACTCGGGCTTTGGCACAATTTCGGTCAAACGGACGTCTTCGCAAACAGTCGTGAAATCCTCCTGAGCGCCTTCGATCTGGGAATCAATCATTTCGACCTCGCCAACAACTACGGACCACCAGCGGGCGCTGCGGAGTGCACGTTGGGTCGGGTCCTGAGCGACGATCTTCGTCACTATCGCGACGAACTGATCATCTCGACGAAGGCCGGCTACGAGATGTGGGCCGGTCCTCATGGGGACGGCGGAAGTCGCAAGTACCTCTTGGCATCTTTGGACCAGAGCCTGCAGCGGCTGGGTATCGACTACGTGGACATCTTCTACCACCACCGACCTGATCCCGAGACCCCGCTCGAAGAGACGTGTGGAGCGCTGGCCCAGGCGGTGCGAAGCGGCAAAGCGCTGTACGTCGGGCTATCCAACTACGACGCGGCGACCACGTCGCGCGCGGCGAAGCTCTTGTCGGAGCTGGGCACCCCATGTGTCATTCATCAACCGAAGTACAACCTGCTCGAACGCGGGGTCGAGAGGTCGCTGTTGGAAACGCTACGGGGCGAGGGCATCGGATGCATCCCGTTCAGCCCACTGGCGCAAGGGCTCCTGACCAATCGCTACCTGAGCGGTATCCCGAGCGATGCACGAGCCAGCAGAGATCCGCGCTTTCTCCAGCCCGGGCAAATCACTCCCCAGCTCGTCGAGAAACTCAAACGCTTGAACGCGCACGCCAAGACTCGGGGGCAGACCCTAGCGCAGATGGCCGTCGCTTGGTTGCTTCGGGACGAGCGCATCACGTCGGTGTTGGTCGGAGCCAGCCGCTCGAGTCAACTGCAGGACACGATTGCGGCGCTCGAAAACACGCGATTCGATGCCGCCGAACTCGCGCAGCTCGACACTCTGCTTGCACAGCCCTCGGCAGTCGATTGAGAGGCAACGCGTCCCGTCTCGAAAGTCGAAACACTCGCCCGGCACCTGCTTCGCCTTTCCTCGCCGTGCGCCCGAACCTGGGCCCTCGCCACGGGTCGCGCGGCGAGGGCTCGCTGGATCGGGCGGCACCTCAAGCGCCGAGCAGAACGTGGACGCCGGCCCCGGCAAGATATCCGATCAGGGCCAAAGGAGCGATGCGGCGCAGGTACCAGACGAAGTCGACGTGTTCGAGGCCCATGGCGGCAACGCCTGCGGCCGAGCCGATGATGAGACAGCTACCGCCGGTGCCGGCACAGTAGGCCAACATCAGCCAGAAGTCGTGGCCGTCCGGAAAGGGGTACATGTCCATGCCCGCAGCCACGAGTGGGACGTTGTCGACGACGGCAGAGACCAACCCCACCAAGATTGCGACCAAGGTCTGATTACCCACGGCCTCGTCGACGAGTTGTGCCAGGTGTCCAAGCAAACCACTCGCGCCAAGAGCCCCGACGGCGAGTAGGATGCCGAGGAAGAAGAGAATGCTCGGCATGTCGATGCGCCGCAGGACGGCGACGACACCCGTCGAGCTCTTGCTCGCGTGCTCGTCCAAGTTGCGGTCCATGATCTCCGCAACGACCCACAGCACACTCAGGCTGAGCAACATGCCCATGAACGGTGGCAGATGCGTCAATGTCTTGAAGACGGGAACCGACAAGAGCCCCAAAACACCCAGCACGAAGAATACGGTCTGGCGCACAGGGTCGTCCTGGGGCAGTCCTTCGGCGACTTCATCGAGCTCGGCCTGAGACATGTGGCGATTCGACTGCGATGGCTCCCCAGCCGAACGCATCATGAACGTCATGACAGCGAGCGGCGCGAGCAGGCAAACCATGCTCGGAACCAGCAGTGCCTTGATCACTTCCACGGGCGTGAATTTTCCGTCCATCCACAGCATCGTGGTGGTGACATCGCCGATGGGAGTCCAAGCGCCACCCGCATTGGCAGCAATGACGACCAGCCCCACGAAGTACCTGCGACGGACTGGATCGGCGATGACCTTGCGGAGCAACGACACCATCACGATGGTCGTCGTGAGGTTGTCCAACACCGCCGACATGAAGAACGTCAGCCACCCGATTAGCCAGAGCAGACCGGTAACCTTCTGCGCTGTGATCCGCCGGGTGATGATCGCGAAGCCTTCGTTGGCATCGACGAGCTCGACGATCGTCATGGCCCCCATCAAGAAGAAGAGCAGGCCAGCGATTTCCCCCACGAGCTCCAGGAATTGACCCTCGAGGATGAACGATAGGCCGAGCCCGTGAACGCCGCCATCCCCCGCGCGTTGACTGAACCAATCGGGAACGCTGACGTCGTGCGCTCCCCCCAACACGTATATCGTCCAACACAAGACCCCGAGCAGCAAGGCGGACGCCGCCTTGTTGAGCTTCAGCGGGTGTTCGAGCGCAATGCCCAGGTAGCCTACGGAGAATACAGCTACGAGCGCGGTGGCCATGATCGTGACCTCTTTTTTTTCGACGGGACCTCAGCCGGACGCCGAAACAAACAACGGGCCCGACACATGCGGTCTGTTTAGGGCGCCCTTCTGCGCCTCTGCGGCCTCGACGTCAAGCACGATTTCACCCCAGGACCGGCTACTGACGCACCACGAGACACCGTTCCCGACGGCACAGTCGGCCAGACCACCGATTACGCGAACGGGTTAGCATTCCGCAAAACCATCCCAGCGACGCTGTTTCGCACTGGAGCGTCCAGCGCTGGCCAGACAACGAACCTTCGTTGTAGCGTGGCCTCCGGCGGGCTCGCGAAAGGGTACGCCGCGATAGGTTCACCGACCGCGAGAACGACGAGAACGTTTGCCATGAACAGCGTTCGACAGCTTCCGCACGGGCCCAAGTGGCCAGCCGTCTGGGCACCCCACTGGACCGGGGGATGTCTGTTCGGGGCGGCAGGGCTAGCGATCGCCACTGCAAGCGATGCATCGCGGGCCGCTTTCGACCAGCAGGGACTGGCGGTCGGAGTCGTGCTGACCGTAGCTCTGGTCGGCAGTGCGGTCGCGCTCATGTTCCAGCCTGCTTGGGGCCGACTGCTGGCGACCCTCAGCCTGCTCGTCACCGCGGGTCTCGCCTTGCGTCGGTCCATCGATGACCCCGCAATGGTCCTCGCTGGCGCGACATCGGTGACGACCCTGCTCTATCTACTGTGGTTCGCCGCGGCTCTGGGACGCACGCCGAGGTCGATCCCGCCGATGCCCGGCACGAGTCGCCAACGTGGTGCTCTGACGGGTGCCTTCGCCGCTTGGGTCTTCGCGATGTTGACCGTTGGCAACGGGTCGGCCCCCCTCAACATCGGTGTAGCCATCTGCGTCGGGAGCTGCGGGTTGCTCGGACTGACGTCGGCAGTGTCTCGGCTGCGGCCTCGGTCGAGACTGCCAGGCGTTGCGGCGCCGCTCCAACGCCCGGCAGCGCACTGGATTGCCCTGTTGGGCTCACTGCTGACGACGGCAGGTGGAGTCGCGGGTACTCAACTCGACGTGGTCAACCAGTGGCTGCCGTTGCTGCTCGTCGTGCAACGCCTGACGTTGCCGTCGCGACGGTCTGTGCCGCAAATTCCGGGGACCAGCCAGTGGTGGGAAGCAATCGGCTCGTATCCCGAGCGGATGTTCGTCGGCACGTTCGTATCCCTGTGCTTGCTCGGTACCTTGCTACTGGGGCTGCCGATGAGCTCGGCCTCGGGTGTCGCGATCGGGCTACTCGACGCCGTGTTCACGTCGGTGAGCGCGGTGTGCGTTACTGGGCTCATCGTCCTCGATACTCCACACGCGTTCTCGACGTTCGGACAGTTCGTTCTGTTGCTGCTGATCCAGCTCGGCGGTCTGGGCATCATCGCATTTTCGACCATCACCGCGCAGTTGCTGGGGCATCGGCTGAGCCTACGGCACGAAGCCGTGGCCGTTCACATGCTCAGCGCCAACGATAGCTCGTCGCTGTCGCACACGGCAGCCCGGTCGCTCATCTTCACGTTTGCCATCGAAACCGTCGGCGCATTGCTCCTGATCAGCGCGTTCCTCGCCCGAGGCGATGCCCTGACGAGTGCCGTGTGGCGGGGAGTCTTTACCGCCGTTTCAGCGTTCTGCAACGCCGGCTTCGCCCTTCAAAGCGACAGTCTGATCCCGTATCAGACCGACGCGTTCATCTTGCAGGTCGTGGCCGGACTGATCGTGTGCGGCGGCTTGTCACCCGCGGTGGTCATCGCATTGCCGCGCTTGGTCCAGGGTCGATGGTCACGCGTCTCGTTGGAAATGAAGCTGAGCTTGGCCACGACCACGCTGCTCCTGATGGGCGGCTTCACGTTCTTTGCCGCCGCGGAGTGGAATGGGGCGTTGGCCGGGCTTTCTTTCTCCGATCGCCTCAACAACGCGTGGTTTCAATCCGTCACGTTGCGCACTGCGGGCTTCAATTCAGTCGACTTTTCCTCGCTGCAGCCCGCAACCATCACGTTCATGCTCCCGATGATGTTCATCGGTGGAAGCCCCGGCGGGACTGCCGGCGGGGTCAAGACCACCACCGTCGCCGTACTCGCACTGTCGGCGGTGGAAACGGTTCGAGGCAAGTGGGTGGTCGACGCGTTCGGAAGACGGCTCTCCGAGCGAACTCGTCAGAAGACGCTAGCGGTCATGTCGCTGGCCATCGGAACGCTACTGACAGCAGTGGTCTTCCTGCAGTTGACTCAGCGCATCGCCCCGGAGCAATCGGTGTTCGAAGTCGTCTCTGCACTGGGCACCGTGGGACTTTCGTTGGGCGCCACCACTCAGCTCGACGGCTTTGGCAAACTGCTGATCGCCGCATGCATGTTCGTTGGTAGGGTCGGTGGATTGACGTTCTTCATGTTCCTCAGCCAGCGACAACGTCGCTTCAGCATCGAGCTTCCGCAAGAGGACGTCGCCGTGGGTTGAACTCGGAGGAATCATGAAACGACAGGCAATCGTGATCGGTTTGGGGCAGTTTGGCATGGCAGTGGCCGAGGCGTTGTCGCGCCGCAGTGTCGAGGTGCTCGCAATCGACTCCAGCTCGACACTCGTGGCCAACGCTGCGAGCATCGCCACCGAAGCCATGTGCCTCGACGCAACCGACGAGCGCTCCTTGGCCAAAGCCCTCCCCGCGCGCCGCGACGTGAGCGTTTGCGCGATCGGCGAAGAGCACCGCGACGCATCCATCATGTGTACGGCGCTGTTGCGTCAATTGGGTAGCCCACGGGTAGTTGCTCGAGCGAACAACGACATGCACGCACGCATCCTGACCATGGTCGGTGCCCATCAGGTGGTCAACCCCGAGAGAGACTTCGGCGTCCGTTTGTCGAACCAGCTGTTGTACGAAGACATCAAGGGAGAGTTGCGTCTTGGTGAGGGCGTGTTGATCACCGAAGCGGTAGCCCCGCCGGTGTTCATCGGGCACACGCTGGCTCGCCTGCAACTCCCTTCGCGCTTCGGTGTGACGGTCGTTGCCGTCAAACGCCGCAGTGATGGTTCGGTCGAGCTGCCGGGCCCCAACACGACCGTGGAGCAAGGCGACGTACTGGTGATGGTGTCCAAAGACAGTGCCGTCGCAGACATGCTCGACCGCTGCTGAACGTCGAGCGAACGATTCCGCAGCCCCGACAGCACCACACGCCAAACGCTTGCGATCCAAACATCAACATGGAGCATTCCACGAAATGAACATTCGAAGAGAACTCTTCCTGCTGATGGGAACGTTGCTCGTCATCACCCTCGCCCTCGCGTTCGGCGCGATCGGCTTGTTCGTGCGGATGGGACCAGCCATCGAACGAATCATGGAGGAGAACGTCGAAACGATGTCGGCAGCCGAAGAGATCCTCGCTGAACTGGCCACGCCCGAGCCCATGCGAGGCGACGTCCGAAGGCGCCTGGAAGAGCTCCTCGATCACATCGAGGAAAACATCTCCGAAGATGCGGAGCGACCACTGGTGGCCGATTTGCGGGGGCAGTTCACCGCCGCGCTGGAGGGAGCCGGCGGTGAACGCATCCAGGTCGCACGCCTGTTGATGCGGCTGGGACGAGTGAATCGTGACGCGATGTTCCGCGTCGACGAAGAAGCCAGACACCTCGGCAATGCAGGAGCTTGGAGCGCAGTCTTCGTTGGGTTTCTCGGCTTCGCCATCGGGCTTCTGGCGCTCACGCGCATCGCGACGCGCTTCATCGAACCGTTGGAAGATCTAGACGCCGTGTTGTCCGCTGCCCGTGAAGGTGACTCCAATCGGCGGTGTCGAACGCACTTCGGTCCAGTCGAACTGCGGCGAATGGCCCATTCCATCAACGCGCTGCTCGACCAACGCGCCATCGAAGCACGGACTGCGGTCGATGCGTCATCAGGGCACAGCCTGGCGGACGCTGCCGTCGGAGTACTGCTCCAACGCACCGGCGCGCCGACATGCATCGTTCGCCGGGGCGGGCGCATCGACCGAGCCAACGAGCCGATGCTCGCACTACTCGGGTCAGATCGCGGTGCGGCGGTGAGAAGAAGCCTGCACGATACCGACACGGCGCCTGCGGACTGGGAAGTCGTCGACCTTCCATCGGTCGCAGCGAAGCTATTCGTCTTGCCCGACCATTCGTAATCCCGGGGCGTTGCGTCCAGGAAGGGCTCACGTCGCGCATCCCACATCGACCGCACATTGCGCAGAAGGTGAACACTCGCGGCAATCAACATGACCGCCGCTCTAGCAGCGCTGTCCACGCGCGTCGGGCGGACGGACCGCTTGCCGTTCTTGTTCGCCGGGATGATGGGTCTGGTGACCTACATCGCCGTAGCGGGGCTTGGCAGCATCCTGAAGGCCGATGCCGAGTCGACGCGGCAGGGCAACATCACCGCATCCGTCACTCGGTCCGGACTGGCATCGTTCCTCTGCCTCGAAGTGCTGGACGCGTCGTTCTCGTTCGACGGGGTGATCGGAGCGTTTGCCCTGTCGTCGAACATCGCGGTGATCGCACGGGGACTCGGTGTCGGCGCCTTCTTCGTACGGAGTCTGACCGGTGCTGTTGATCGAGACCGGGACGTTGACGAGATTCGTGTACTTGGAGCACGGTGCGTTCTACGCAATCTTTGCCCTCGCCATGATCATGTTCATGGAGTCCTTCGTTCACATCCCGGACGCGATTGCGGGACTGCCGGGCGCAGCAATGATTGCGTTGGCGTGGTGGAGCTCGATACGTCACGACCGCAAGGTCGTCGATGAGCCCTACCCCGAGGAAGTGCTCTGAACGGGCGACGTGGGTGGTGACGAGCCAGCTCGGCGCGCTCAGGGACGTGGCGCAGCAGTGCTTTCCCGTGCGATGAGTTCGACGGCAAACTCCAATGCGCCAGCTCGATCACCACTGGGGCCCTCGATTGCATCGAGCAACGCGCGGCACGCCCGAGCCGCCATCACGGTCGTCGGCTGGGAGACGGTCGTCAACGAGGGCCAAAAATGCGCACCGTCGGGCGCACCGTCGAAACCCACGACCGATACGTCGTGAGGCACGCGCAGACCGGCGGCAAGAACGCTGCGCATGAACCCAAGCGCCATCGGGTCGTTGCCCAACACGACGGCACTGGCGCGCTCGGGGCCGGCGCGTTCCAAATACCGGGCGGCGTACTGTTCGCCACACTCCAAGCCGTAGTTGGTCCCGTGCCAAACGTCGACGGGCGGGGTCAAGCCACGACTCTCGAGCACCTCCGACAGGCCGCGCAGACGTTCGCGGGTGTCCATCGAGTCCCTCGGTCCGCCGGCGAACGCTATCCGACGATGACCGAGGTCGACCAGGTGCTTTCCCGCCAGCCTGCCCGCCTCAGCGTTGTTGCAACGGACGATGCACTCCACGTCAGCCAAGATGTCGGGCGCTATCAAGACCGTGGGCATCCCGACTGCAGCCGCGGCTTCGAGCAGCGGCTCATCTCGCTTCGAGTAGCGAACCAGGATCAAGCCATCGACACGCCGTTCCTGAATCCACCCCATCACCGCGCTCGGATCGTACTCGCCGGTGATCATGACGGAGGCAACCAACACGCTCTTTCGACTCGGTGCGAGCGCCTCCTCGACCCCCAGCAGGATGCGTGAAAACCAAGGGCTCTGCGTCGAGTTCACGGCGAGGCCGATACATCCGGCGCGGCGGTTGACGAGACTTTGAGCCGCCACCGACGGCGCGTAGCCCAACGCGGCGATGGCCTCTTGAACACGCTGACGAGCCAGCTTGCTGGCAGAGCCGCCGTTGACGACACGCGAGACGGTGCTGATGGCAACGCCCGCCCGCTGAGCTACCGCCTTGATGTTGACCTTGGCCGTAGGATCTGGAGCCCGACGTGGCTGCGCCTCGTCGTTGGTCTCGGGACGGGTCGGTTCGTCCGGGTCGCGTGCACTCACGGGCGCCACCCTA
The DNA here is from genome assembly GCA_003235365.1 of Deltaproteobacteria bacterium. Taxonomy (GTDB): domain Bacteria; phylum Myxococcota_A; class Polyangia; order Polyangiales; family Polyangiaceae; genus SZUA-265. Next base: position 5,775 of record QJWJ01000311.1, on the reverse strand, counting down.
TCACGTATCGTGGTGCAACAGCGAAGAGGGAAATGCCCTCATGCTCGCGGGAAACGGCGTCGCTGCGCCAGCTCGTGCAAACACGTCCAACCGGAGACCGACGGCGCCCGCAATGGCTGGAACGTTTCAGCGGCGATAGACGCGCGCCCGAACCGGGACGGGCACGAACGCGCGGCCTTGCCGTTCCGCGTGATGCCGGTACGTCATCACCAGCAGCGACGCCGACATCAAAGAACCCAAGATCAACGAAACGATCGCAGCCATCGTCACTTACAACACCATCGCCTTCCACTGGCACAGCCAGCACTCGATTCGTTAAGCATTGGATTGGATGGGCCGAAGCGCAACCGATGGCGAGAAGTTAGTACGGTGGTCCGGGGCTTGTTTCCGGAACACCCGACGACTCGGGGTGCTCCGCGCGCGCACCTCGACGCCCACGCCACTCGGACGGACGCGACCTCGGATCGGGTGTTCGGCGCCTGACTTTCGCTTCGGCGTTTCGGCGGTGACGACTATTTGCGCGACGCGTGGCCCGGACGAGCTACCATGGGCGGATGAGCTCCGACAAACGCGCCGCCCCCATCGAGCTTCAACTCGATTACCAGCGCTTGAACACGTTCTTTGCCGACTACGTCAAGAACCTCTCGCGGGGCGGCACTTTCGTCAACACGAAGAAACCACTGCCGGTGGGGACTCAGTTCGTGTTCGTGCTCAGCGTCCCGCGGATACAGACTCCGCTGCGATTCGACGGAAAGGTGATGTGGGTGACGAGCATCGAGGACTCGTCGAAGGCGAACCCACCCGGCATGGGCATCGAGATCGAGTACCCCTCCGAGGAGGAGAAGCAGCGCATGCAAAGCGCGGTCGAGGAGTTGATGCGGGCTGAACTGGGCCCCAAACTCACGCACCGTTTACTCGGTGAATAGCCTGCATTCGGAGTCAATCGCCCATCATCGTTCGGAAACGACGAACGCGTGGCTCGCGTCCGCGATGCGGCCGCAGCTGTCACGAACTCGCAGCTCGAGAAGCCCCGACGTGCTGTCGTAAGGCGGGTCGATGACCAGTACCATGCCCGTTTGTTCGAAGATGCGGACGTCGCGGTCGCCTCGAACTACCAGCACACGCTCGAACAGTGCGTCGCCGGAGTCGGGTGACGAATACGCCAGCCGGAACCCGAGCTCGAACGTCCCATGGTCGGGATCGGGATTGAGCACGCGAGCCGCCAGAAACACGTGGCGGCCGCCTTGATCGCCGTAGTCGATCTCAGGCGCCATCTCAGCCTCGAGCGGCTCGAACTCATCGCGCCCCTGACCGACCTCCACCATCAGCGGTTCATCGTTCGAGCAGTGTGCGTCGAGCACGAGTTCGCCCCCATCGTCACAGCCAAAGGCATCTTGATCGCACGGCCCCGAAAACTCGGGCGTGGTGACGCATCCTGCCAGTACCTGCGCGATACTCGAGGCAACCACGACCAATCGCCAGCGCACTGGGGTGGTCGTCAGCGAACGATGAGTCCAGAGCGTCACCAGCTTCATGTCGGGGATGCGCTGTGTATCACTGACCGCTACCGTCCGGCGAACCTCGTTCTGAGGCGTGGTCATTCGTCGTCGAACAGGTCGTTCAGCTCATCCGGGTCAACCACCGTGAGTTCGGGCTGGGTGATCGCGCTGGAAGAAACGGCGACCCCCTCGGGGAACGAAACGCTGGTCCCGCCGGTTCGACGAACGACACCGAGCACGGTGATCGAGTTGTTGCCAATCGTCACGCTATCGTGCACGCGCATCGAGAACGGCTCTCGGAGGCGTATGCCATGTTGGGTAAACGTCCCGCAGGTGGACTCCAAGTCCGTGATTCGAACGACCCCGGGTTCGATCTCGACAGTCGCGTGAATGCGCGACACGTTGCGATCTCCGGGGAAAGTCAGGTCCCCCCGCTCGCGGCCAACCGAATAGACTCCGACGGGCAGGTGATGGTCCTCGGAGCGGCCGTTGGCGTAGATCACCCGCACCAGCGCGCGCTCGTTCGCGGCAAGCTCGGCATCAGACGCCGTACGTCGCTTCGCATCCCTGCTCATCCTCGGCTGACTATAGCGCCATTCCCGCAGGAGGCCGGTACCGGCGGAGGCGATTTGGAGGCAAGTGTGCTTGGATGACGCGCACTTGCCCCGACTCGGCTGCACGCGGCGTTGCAGTGCGTACCCCTGAGAACTGGGCACGGGCCCGCTGTTCGACAGGTCCAGTTCCCCTAGAAACGGCTTCGCACGACACCCCGGACGAACCTCGCACGACCTCGCCGCGCCCGGCTGGCCATCAGTCGGCAGCCGCAGCTATAAGCGGCATCGATGGAGTGGTCCAACTTGGGTTCCCTGGGCTCCGGCTGGCTGGCGTTCGCGCTCATCGCCGCCGCGGGCGCGCTACCGATTGGCTACCGGATGCGCAACGGACGGCGCGCCACGCCCACGTCAACCCTCACCCAGGTGCACGTAGCCGCCGGGATCGGCGTCGTGTTGGTAGCGTTCCTGCACGCGCTGCTCGGACTGCTCGCGCTGGGCTCGTCACGCGCCATCGGGGCCAGTGACCTGGCGATCTGGGCGGGGTCAGCCGCGTTGCTCGTGCTGATGGCCCACGTGGGCATCGGCCTGCAGCTACGCAACCCCAAACTGAGGAGGCGACTCGAACTGCGCTCGAAGCACGTCGTGACAGCGGCGACCATTGCGCTGTGCGCCGTCGTGCACGTCGCACTTCTCGTCGGCGGCGAGTAAGCCCAGGGGCGGCGGCCACGGCCCCGCCCTCAGGTCACTCCACCGGGGGCGGGCACGTCAGATCTTGCTGGCACATCTGCCCATCCGCGCACACGCCACCAGCACAGGAAACCAGGCCCGGGATTTCCAGGAACCGCTCGCCCCGCGAAAGCAGGTTCAGGTCCACGTGACCCCCTTCGACGTTCGCGACGGACGTCTGGCGCCGTTCGACGTACACGAGCGGAAAACCGGCGACACCCAGGTCGACCAGCTCCGTCACGAGCGCGCCGGGGATCTCCATCGAACCGTCGTCATCGGTCTCGCAGCGGATTTCCCCTTTGGTGCCCCCGTGGTGACTGATGTCGACGGTCACGAGGATCTTGGCCAGGCTCGGATCCCCTGCCACCCAGGTCAGTTCCGTGGGCTCACCGGGGACGAAAGGCTGGGCCCCGTCGACAGTCAGCTCGAGGGCCTGGATACCGCTGGCGTGAATGGTGAACGGTGCAAAAGCCCCACCTTCAGCGGAAAACCCGATGGGATCGCCTTCCGCGAAAGGTGGATACTTCAGCTTGTTGTCGCCGTACGCATTGTACGCGTTCGTCGTCGGATTCTGGGGCGACATCTCGAAGGGGTCGGCACCACCTTCGGTGAGGACCCCGGACACGGACACTTTGCCGATGCTCACAGACGACGGCTCCGCGACGCATTGGCCACCGGGTGTGCACTGTTCCCCAGCAGCACACGCTGGCTCACACCCGAAGGTGCCGGGCACCTGGACGTAACAGTCGCCTTCCTCGAGCGTCTTCTCCCAGGCGGTCGGGTCGACGCGCGGCGCGCTGAGCACCTTTCCACTCAACACCGCGAAGGGCATGGTCGCGTCGGCCAGTGCGGTCGCCTCCATCGCCGGCTGCACCTGCAGGTCGAACCTTCCCAACGTCTCGCCGACGGGAACGACCGGCTCGGTCGGGGCGGGTTCGCTGGACGTGGTCGGCTCCGGCGTTGCTTGCGGAGCCGTCGCGGTCGGCTCGACGGCAGGCCCGGTGGGATCGGGGACGGCGCCGTCGTCCGTCGCCACGGGTTCCTTCTTGTCGCCGGAGTTGCTCCCGGAGTCGCCACAAGCGGCAACGAGGCAGCACAGGGAGAAAACCGCCGAGAATTGGTCGTGTCTGAAATAGGTCTTGTTCATTTGTCACGTGCGATAAGCGAGCACCGCCCAATGAGGTGACTCCGCCGAGTTGCTGAGGGTACCGCACCAGCCACGCGCTGACGAGGCGCCGTTCGGGCAAAGCCAGTCGCCGTGGCGAAACGGGCGGCTGACAAACGGCCAACCCCACCCAGCCGATGAGGCTGCACCACGCTGACGTGAGCGATGGCCGTTCGAGGCGATTGCGCACGGGACGCGGAGAGGACGGGGGGCATGACGACGTCGTGGACCAGTGGACGTCGGTGACAGTCACGCAAGTGAAACCGCAAAGGCGACGAAAAACCACCAACCGAAGCGCTTTCCTTCGGTTGGGATGTTTTCAATCCAATCGGTGCAAAACCCACCCACGCGATTCACGACTTTGTCGAATCGTGACGGAACGAGCGAAGGGGCGCCCCCGCGGCGAACCGCGGAGCTCGCGACGCGACGGGTCCTCACGCCTGCCGTCGTGGCAGGGCGGAGAACTCAGCGTTGCAGCTGCGCGACACCTTGCCCGGCCGGCGCCGAGTTCGACGCTGCCTGTCGGCTGGGCGCTTGCTCGGCTGTGATGACCACCGTCGCTATGGAACCCAGCATGAGGACGGCAATGGCAACGGCTCTCGTCAAATAGGCTTGGTCAGACATGAAGCACCCGGTGTGCAGGTTTCGGGCCAAGCAAGAAGCAGCCCCAGAAGCGGTCTTCCCCGCACCACGCACCGCCAATCCCCGCAAAGCCTGCGGAGCAGCTCCCCTCGTGCGGAACGATTCGCGCGTCTCGCTTGACGGCCGCGGTCGGAGCGCCGCCGAGCTCGGCCACCGATTCGACTTGACGATGGTCGCCATCGGATGAACTAAACCTGCTCATTGGCCAAGCTACCGAAGTTACCCAGCGCCCCACTGAACCCCCTGCCCGACACCGGTCAACCGAGGCTTCAAGAACTGAAGCTGAACATGTCGGCGCAGCCCGATGACACGACCTGCGGTCCAACGTGCCTGCAGGCCGTGTATCGCTACTTCGCCGACGAAGTGGACCTCAATTCGCTCATTGCCGAGGTTCGCGCCTTGCCCGGAGGCGGAACGCTCGCCGTCACGCTGGCCAATCACGCCCTCCGACGTGGGTACCAGGCGACCATTTACACGTACAACGTGCAGCTGTTCGACCCGACCTGGTTTGCCTTCCCTGCCGATCTCCAGCAGCTGCTTCGCGAACAGCGGGCGCACAAAAAACAAGACGAGCGGTTGGTTCACTCCACGGAACGCTACCTCGAGTTTCTGGACCTCGGCGGAGAGGTCCGCTTCGGGCACCACACGTCGACCGTGATCCGACGCTATTTGAAGAAGGAGATCCCTATCCTCACCGGCTTGTCGGCGACCTACCTGTACCCGTGCGCGCGCGAACTCGAGAACGACTACGATTCCGTGCGGGGTGAACCCCAGGGGCATTTCGTGGTGCTGTCGGGCTACGATCGTGAGACGCGACGGGTGATGGTGGCTGATCCACTCAACGACAACCCAGGATTCGGCAGTCACTACTATGCCGTCGACGTCGAACGTCTGATCAGCGCGATCATGCTCGGTGTGGTGACCTACGACGCCAACCTGCTGATGATTCAGCCTGGTCGCAGGCACGCGAAGAAATGACAACCCTGATCATCGTCGAAGACCCGAGTCGCTGGCCATTCGAGTTCCCGGGCACGGAGCTGGTCACTCCGCAGGCATACCTGACCCAGGCACGTTTCATCGACATGAAGCGCGCCCGTGTCTACAACGTCTGCCGGAGCAACGGCTATCAGACAGTGGGGTACTACGTATCGTTGCTGGCCGCCGCACGAGGCCATCGCCCGCTGCCGTC
>QJWJ01000312.1 GCA_003235365.1 Deltaproteobacteria bacterium | reverse complement strand
GGCGCACGGTGTTGTTGGACTTCTCGGCGAGGCGCTCGGCCATGTACGCCATCGCTGCGTGCACCGGGTGCTTCTGGTCGAGTACGTGTGAGAGCTTCAGCACGAGGGCAGAACGGGGGGCAGCTTTGGTATCGGAGGCTCCACCCCCCACACTGCTCGCGACGGCCGCAGCGTTGCTCCGGGCGACCCACGAGAACGCCGCGGAGGTCATCAGACAACCGACGAGCACGCCCAAGGTCAGAAAGGAGACAGCTTTCTTATCCATCCCGTGTGCCTTCGCCCGTCCCCCGCCTGCAGTCAAGGGTGCGATGGCGCGCCGTTCAGACCGGCAGAGCGCGGATCGTGGCGATCGGCCGAGCCGCGACGCGGCGAGTCGTGCTCAGGTGGGGAGCGAAAGTGCGAGTGCGTCACATGCGGGTGCCGCAACGCAGGTGTCGTCTTCGCGTTCTGTCTGCGTTCTAGTCTAGCTGGCCCGCTCGCGTGCCGCGACCTCGACGGCTGCGGGTTCCAACCCCGGGGATGACGCCTGGATGGCAATCTTGCCGCTGCGTCCCGGCGTGGCTCTCACGATGGCCAGAGCCATCCCGCTGAAGGCGTGGCGCTCAGGAGAGGAGAAGACCGTGCGGTCCGTGGGATTGCCGTTGTCGGTGGCGACGAGCTCTCCCGGTCCGTCGAGTTCGAAGCGAATGAGGTTGCTCGCTTGGGGAACCGGCACACCCTGACCGTCCACGATACAGACCGTCAGAAAGGCAAGATCCCGCCCGTCGGCGTCGATGACGTTTCGATCAGTCGTCAACGAGAGGCGTTGAGCGTCTCCCGCGGTTCGGACGGAGTCTTTGGCCCAGGGCCTTCCGGCCTTGTACGTGACGACCTCGAGTTCACCCGGTTCATAGACCACGTCGTCCCAGCGCAGACGGTATTCGAACTGCGCCTTTTGCTTGCGGCCGAGTGACACGCCGTTGAGAAAGAGCTCGGCTTCGTCGCCCGAAGTGTAGACGAAAACCGGCGTGGCCTGACCCATGCGCTCTGGCCACGTCCAATGCGGCAAGAGATGAGCCATCGGGACGTCGCAGCGCCACCGGGCCTGGTAGAGGTAGAAGCGGTCCTTCTTGAATCCCGCCAAATCGACGATTCCGCAGTGGGAGCTTCGCGATTCGTCGAACGGCGTCGGCTCGCCGAGAAAGTCGAAACCGGTCCAGACGAACTCTCCGGCGACGAACTCGAACCGATCTTGGGATTCGAACTCCTCATCGGGCGGATAGGACCATTCGGCGAAGTACAGGTCGTAGGAACACACCTGTTTGGAGGTGTCGTCGACGCCTGGGCCACTCTTGGCGGGCTCTGCTCTCTGGGGTGCTACTGGGAACGTGTAAACCCCGCGACCGCTACAGGCATTCGTCGTTTCTGTACCGACGATCGGCTTGCCGGTGAATCGTTCGTGGAAGTGCGGGTATCGAGCGGGACCGCCCTGGACGCCCGTTCCCTGATAGTTCAGCCCAATGACGTCGAGCCGCTTGGCGAATGGGCTTTCGGGGTCCGCCGAGTTCATGCCGGAAACGGTCGGGCGTGTCGGGTCTTCTTCGTGGCAGATCGCGACCAGCTTCGCGGCGATTGCCGCGCCCTCGGCGCCGTCGCCCTGTTCGACCACTTCGTTGCCGATGCTCCACATCACCACCGACGGGTGGTTGCGGTCTCGGCGTATCAGCGCCCTGAGGTCGGGTTCGTGCCATTCCTCGAAGAGCCGGTGGTAGTCGAGCGCGGTCTTGCCTTTTGCCCACGCGTCGAATGCTTCGACCACGACCAGAAAGCCTCGCCGATCAGTCAGCTCGAGTAGTTCGGGCGCGGGCGGGTTGTGCGCGGTACGAATCGCGTTGCATCCCATCTCGGCGAGGATGTCGAGCTGCCGCTCGAGCGCACGCACGTTGACGGCTGTTCCCAGCGCGCCCAGGTCGTGATGATTACAGACGCCCTGCAAGCGTATGCGCTCACCGTTTACGAAGCAGCCGGTGTCGGGTCGAAACTCGACGGTTCGAATGCCGAACCGAGTCTCGTATTCGTCGAGAACGAGCCCGCCCCGCCGCAGCGTCGTGACGGCCAGGTAGCGGTTCGGCCGCTGCGTGGGCGGCGGGCCCCACAGTTTCGGGTTGGAGATGGTCGAGCGCAGTCGGACGGTCGCATCGCCGCTCGCAGGCACCAGAACGTTCAGCGTACGCGCGGCCACGCCGTTGCGCCGGACCCCACGCTCGTCCAGCTCGTAGATTTGGGTGGTGACGTTGACCAGCGTGTCGTCGCTGGATGTGTTTTCGATGCACACCTGAAGTGCGACCGTCGCCGACGCCTCTGACACCACCGGCGTCGTGACGAACGTGCCCCAATGCCCAACGCGGAGCGGTCCGGCGCTGACCAGCCACACATTTCGATAAATGCCGGCGCCGGGATACCAGCGAGAGGAGCCTGACTGCCATCGGGCATCCGTCGGAACCGGGTTGTCGAGTCGCACGACCAGAACGTTGCGGTCGCCCCAGCGCGCGTAGCGCGTCAGCTCGATTCGAAAGGACGTATAGCCCGAAGGCCATCCACCGACGAAGCACCCATTGAACCAAACCAAACTGTGTGACATCGCGCCGTCGAAATCGACGAACAGCGACTTGCCAGCGTCGTCGGCGGGCAAATGCAGGGTCTTGCGATACCAGGTGACCCCCGGGGACGGCAAGTGACCCATGCTGCAACTCACCGAGTCGGTGTAAGGCCCGGCGATTGCGGAGTCGTGGGGCAGATCGACTAGCTGCCAGTCGCCGTCATCGAACTCGGGCGACACCCACGGGGAAGCTTCGTCCAGGTCGCTGGGGGGTGGTCGTGGAACCGGCGTCTTCCTCAACGAGTCGCTGCAGGGTAACACCCACGCTTTGACGTCGTCGTAGTGGAGGCCACTGGCCGTCGGCGACGGTTCTCGTTGGAAGCGCCAGGCGTCGACCAGCGGGACCCGCGTACGGGATCGAGCTCTGTCCCAAGAACGGCTCTTTTGCTTGACTAGGTGCTTGACTAGGGGCAACTCAGACAGACTCCGGGGTAGCGCATGCTGCCGAGCGCGCGCTGGAGCGCGTTCCGTTTCTCTTCCTCGCTGATTGGCGCAAGCGACTTGACCATGTAGCCGAGTGTCAGCGTACTACGGAACCCACAACACCATCCCGAAAAACGCGCCAACTCCATGTTCATGGGCAGCGCGGGGCCCGGCCGTGCCATCGAGGGGCACTTGCTCAGCGCGCCCAGTCGAACAAAGTCAGCACGATCTCGAACACGATGAGCCCGACGATGTACCACTCGACTCGCAGAGACTTGGCGTGTTGAACCAGGCTCAGCGCCGTCTGTGCCGTGTCGTTCACCAAGGTGAGTTTGGCGTCGAGGAGGGCGTTGCGTTCAGGGATCTCGAAGTCTTCCATCAGTGCTGCGTACAGGCGCTCGAGCGCGGGCTGATCCCACAACAGGTCGGGCTTTTCATTCACCTCGGCCCGGCCAACCAGCAACTGACGAATGTGCAACGCAGAGCCGAGTGTCTTGAGCAGCTGCTTCGAGGACTGGCGGCTCGTGCCGCTGCGCGCCAGTTCGCTGGCGAGCGGTTCGACTCGGTCCGCCGCTTCGCGCAGCGAGTGCTCGTAGCTCGCCATCGCGACGCTGCGTCCGAGTACTTCCGCCACGAGTTGCAAGCGCGCAAAGCTTCGATCGGACAAGACCAGTTGGTCGGGTTCCGAAGCATCGTTGCGCGTCGGGTCCACGAGTACGGCGAGTCGTTCGGTCTCGTGTGGAGTCGGACGTAGCACGTTACCCTGGCCTTCGAGGAATGCCAGAAAGTCCGTTTGGGCCACTTGGGTCGAGTCGAAGAAGACGATCGCTCCGTAGCGCAAGCACACCGCGACGCTGTCGTCGACCAGGCGAACCGTGAACGGATTGGATGCGAGCCAGGCATCGGTGCGTTTGGCGAGTGCGCGCGTGTCTATCCGTTCGAACGCGTGAACCGCCAACACTTGGAGGCGGGCGGCCTCGGTGGAAGTCGGTGGTGCTGGCTCTGCCATTGCAGCAGCATAGCGCTTTTCGACCACTGCAAGCAGTCCGGCGAAGGGCTCCCTCGACGGCCTCCGGTCTGGCCCTGCCGCACCTACGGACCGCAGCGCCAATTCTCGATGTCGTTCACCTCGCTGCACGACCCGCTCTGCGCACAGGAGCCGACTCCGTCGCAGATATCGCACGAGGCTCTGTTGGCGTCGTCGCAATCGTAGTCGACGGTACCGCAGCCACAGTCGCAGCCATCGCCGCGGCCGTAGAACTCGTTGCCGCATTGCCACTGTGGCGGAGCGCACGGAGAAATGCGCAGGGTGAGCGGGCCCTCGTCGCTCGCGAAGTAAGCGTCGAGGACGATGGCGTAGGTCGTCCCCACCACCGCATCGAACTCCGCGACCGAGAACTGGTCGGTGCCGGAGTTGTCGTCGCAGCTCAGTTCGCTGAACGAAACGCAGTCCGGGTACACGGCGGCAATGGTGTCCAAGTCGCTGTCGGAAGTGACGATGATCTGGAAGCAGCCGGAAAAGGGAGCAGACCAAGCAATGGAGACGTCGCCGCCCTTGCCGCCAGCGGTGCACGAATAGGTGTTGTGGCGGCTTGGGGCGCCACTCGTATCACCTCGGTAGACGACACCGGTTCGAGTGGGGCTGACCGCATCGCACGCTTGTTCCGACGTGCACTGGCTGAAGTCGAGTTCGCAGTTGCTGTTGCACGAGAGCTTGCCCCCGGTGAATTCCGCGTCGGTGCACCCTTGCGAGCGCAAGTCGTCGCCATCGCAGTCCTCACCGTCTTCGGCGATGCCGTTGCCGCACTCCGTGGTTGGAACGACTTCGCAGGCGCTGGTGTCGAACCGACACGACCCATCACATGCCAGAGAGCCGCCCACGTAAGTCGCTGGATCGAGTGAAACACATGACTGTTGCGCCAGATCCGTCCCGTCACAGGCTTCGTTGCCCTGCCGCGTGCTGTCGCCACACATCGCCGAGCCCGCGTCGGGTGCTGGCGCCTGGGGAACCTCAATGGGAGTACCTGCATCCGCCTGCGCGATTGTCGGATCCGGCATAGGGACGTCCGCCGGCGTTTGGCCACTAGTCGGGAGCGGCTCCGGCTGCGCGGGCTGACCGCCCGCGCCGGAGCTCGGGTCTCGAGTCGATGGCGTCGGGGTCGGACGGTACTCAACCGTTTCGCTGGGCGCGACCGGAGCGGGGTTCGTGCTTGGCGGGGGGCGCGGCGTCTCGCCGCTTGATGACTCGGCATCGGTACGCAGTGCATTGCTCGACTCGAGGCTGTACGGATCTGAGAGCACGCACCCGCTCGTGAAGGCGGCGAATGCAACCAGCTGGCACGGGCTTCGATGGGACAACACGCGGCCCATCAAAGTAATCGATCAAATGGCGGAGCGCCAACGCCGGCCCAAGGACCAGAGGACGCGTCCTGTTTCGGCGCGCTCGAAGTTCGGGTCTCGTCCGTGCTGCAGGTAGCCGGCGCGTTGCATCCGCACACCGACGCGCGCGAAGGCGACTGGTGGACGACAGTTCCGGAGAACTATCCAATCGCGGCGCAATGCCTCTCGCGCCGCTTGAGCACTTTGATATTCGCGTCGCTCTGACGGCCACGTCCATCGGGGCATCGCCGATACCAGTGCTAAGCTACCAAGGTTCCGCGACCAGCCGAGATCGTCGATGGGCAGTTCCAACGCAAGCAAATCGAGCCACCCCGTACCAGTGCACACGGTCGTCCGTGATGATCTGATGACGAGCTCGGGTTGGGGCGAGGGGCCTGCTCGTTACTTGCCGGGGGAAGTGATCGACGATCGCTACCGCCTGGAACGTGAGATCGGCCGCGGAGGAATGGGCGTCGTGTGGGTTGCGCGCTCCCTGGTGTTGGGGGTCGACGTCGCGATCAAACTCATCCAAACGACCGAGACCGGCTCGGAGAGTGCGTCTCGCATGGCTCGAGAGGCCAACGCGGCGGCGCGTGTGGGGCATCCAGCGTTGGTTCGAGTGTTCGACTTCGGTTGGACGCGCCACGGCGACCCGTTCTTGGTCATGGAACTCATCCGGGGCAATGCGCTTTCGGACATGATTCGGCGAGACGGTCCGCAGCCTGCGATCCGAGCCGTGCAGCTCTTGCTGCCCATAGCTGACGGGCTTCGGTTGGCCCACGAACGCACGATCGTCCACCGCGACATCAAACCCGGCAACATCATCGTCGCGACGGAGGACTTTGGTCGTCCTCAGCCCAAACTTCTCGATTTTGGGATCGCCAAAGTCGGTCACGGTGGCGACGGCAAGCTCACCCAAGAGGGGGTCGTCCTCGGCAGTCCTGAGTACATGTCCCCCGAGCAGGCGCTGGGGCTCGAAGACATCGACGCACGCACCGACATCTGGTCGTTCGGTGTTGCCTTGTATGAGCTGATCGTCGGTGAAGTACCCTTTCGCCGACCGAACTACAACGCGCTGATGCAGGCGATCATCCACACCGAGCCGGTGCCGATGACGAATCAGGGCGGTGCCGACGAGGCGCTGTGGGCCATCGTCGCACGGGCGCTCACCAAAGACCGACGTAGGCGTTGGTCAACGATGAGCGAGTTCGGCATGGCGCTTGCGCTCTGGCTTTACGACCATGGCGTCAAGGAAGACGTGTCTGGCAACTCGGTGCGTGCCGTTTGGCTCAGCGAAGGGCTGCAAGAGGGGGAGCGCGCCAACACATCGACGGTGCCGCCCGACCTTCGCGCGTCCTTGGGAGCGACCGGGCCACGTCGGGTGGCGACACGCCCTGCTGCGCGACCCCTCGCCGCTTCTCGTCGGCCATGGGTCGCCATCGGCGGCGCCGTTGCAGCGTTCCTAGCCATTACCTCGATCGTGTGGATCCTTCGGTCGCCCACGACCGAGGCCGAGTCGAAACCGGCACTGGAGGCGCCTGCCGCGCCTCGAGTTCGAGCGCGCGAACCGAAGGTGGCGCCGGTCGATCCGTCGGACGTGAGACCAACCGGTCCCGTTCACGAGGTCGACGACCTCGAGCTCGCTGGACCCGAGCCGACCGAGAAGGAAACGAGGAAGGCAACCAATCAGAAGTCGCCGTCGCCCCCGCGCGGCGTGCGCAAGGTGCCCAAGGCAGATCGTGACTTTGGATTCTGAGCTGCGCTTGCCTTCCGACCTTCTACACTTCATTCGCACGTGCGGCATTTGCCGGCGGGGGGTCCCCGTCTTGGCGTCGATGCTCGCGTTGACTTCGTGGTCTGCTTTCGCGGCGGCCCAGGGAGCGGATGCGGCCAGTTCGACGGGCGCATCGGGCAACGGCTCATCCCCAGCGAAGGTACCGAGTGCTGCGCCGGACGACGGAGCTGGGCAGACTCAAGCTGCGGTCCGCCGCGTGACGGCGCGTGAATTGGCCAATGGTGGCGCTGACGCGTTCGACGCCGGTGAGTACGAGCGGGCCCTCGACCAATTTCGGCGCGCGCAGGCCTTGTTTCCCGCACCAACGCTTGCGGTGATGGAAGGTCGCTGCTTGCAGCAACTCGGGCGTTGGGTCGAGGCCTACGAGAAGTTCAACGCCATCGCCCGGACTGACCTGGGTGACCGCGCACCGGAGCCGTTTCGACGGGCTGTGGCCGATGCGCAGGAAGACGCCCAACGTCTCGGGGCCAAGCTGCCGCGCTTGGAGTTGCGGGTCGATCCCGAAGGCGGCACTCGTGTCACTCTCAATGGCGAGCAAGTGCTGCCCGCTTTGCTGAACCTTCAGCGTCCGATCGATCCGGGCAGCTACGCCGTCGAAGCCAGTCGAGACGGGGTGAGTTACTTCTCGCGCGCCATCGACGTTCAGCCCGAACAGCGCGTGCTGGTGGAGATCCCGTTGCCGGCGGCAGCGCCACCAGCGCAGGCGGCCGTGGTTGCCGCGCCACCGCCCCCGTTGCCCCGAGATGAGCCTCCACCGAGCTCGGAGACGCCGGCTTGGGTCGTGCCGGCGGCATTTGCAGTCGGAGGAGTCGGGGCGGTAACCGCCGGCGTGTCGCTGGCACTTGCTGCCAATGCCAAGTCGAAACTCGATGGCGTGTGTGACCCGGTTTGCCCGCGCAGCTACGCCGACGAACTGAGCGAGTTTCGCACCTACCGCACGCTCTTTTTCGTGGGGGCGGCCGTCGGTGTGGTCGGTGTAGGGGTTGGAGGTTACTTCACGATATGGGGCGACGATGATGGGCAGCTCGCGGCCCGCGTCACCCCCGCTGGCGCCGAACTGACCGCGCGCTTCTAGTTTGCGAGCGCTCCATCGATGTGGCGAAGTGTAGGTTCATCCCGCTTCACGGCGTGTCAGTGGGCGTCGAAACATTTGCTTTGACCGTTGCGGGGCCGTCGCCATACTGGCGGCGAAACGGCTGGTTTGGGAACGCGGGCCGCACGATTCAGACCGATGTCAGGTTTGATGCCGTGCGGTGACTTGGGGAGTAGGGGGTGGGTTTGGGAGACGGGATTGGAAAAACGCTGGCTTGGGAGGCTGTTGGGAAGGTCTTGTTGGTGGTTCACGCCACGCGCCCGCCAGCGCGAGAGGAATGGAACAAGTTTCTCGATGAGTGCGGCTCGATCCGGACGGTGCGCGGCTGCCTCGTGCTGGCTTCGGACGTCCAGCTGGATGCGCTGCAGCGCAAGGAGATCGGCAACCTGGTAAAGCGTATGGGGATCGAGCGAGTTGCCGTCATCACCGGTTCGCGCGTGACCCAGTCGGTCGTTACCGCATTGGGCTGGCTCACGGGAGTCCACAAGGGGTTTCTGCCACACCAGATCGTCGATGCGATGTCGTTCTTGAAGGTTGATGAGAACGACAATACCGCCTTGCTGGTCAGAGCTCGTTCCCTCGCTGCCCTCCTGCAGAATCCGCTGATTGCGGAAGTGAAGACTGCTGTTTGAGACTGGCGCGCTTATGCGGGTCGTTCGGTGCATGCCTTCGTGGCGAATGTAGTCAGCGCGCGGAGTGCGGTCTTGCGGACGACCCGTACTCTGCCCAATAAACGACTCGTGTGCAGTCGGTCGCCATCCCGTGTCCTTTCGCCGTGTCGTGGTGTGCTGACTTGGATTGCGTGCATCACGGCGTCCTCGATGCCGCTCGCGTGTGGGGTCTCCGATTCCGATGATGAAGCGCGGGCAGCAGCCTCCGCGCCCAACGATGCGGGTGAGTCCGAGCCGACATCGAGCAAAGACGCTACGGTGCCCAGTGACGCCGGGGGACCCGCAGTTGTCGACGACGCCGCAGTTGCTGATGACGCCGCAGTTGCCGATGACGCCGCAGCGGACGTCTCGCGAGACAGCGGGGCAAGCGCCGCCCCGCCCGAAGCCGACACTTCGATGGATGCCGCCGCAGGCCAAGACTCGACGACGAACGCAGTGAGCTTCATCGACTTGCGCGTCGAAGATGTCGCGTCGGATCGCGCCACCGTGCGCTTTGGTACCAGTGTCGAGACGAGCTGCGTCGTCGAGTGGGGATTGTCGAGCGACGCGCTCGTCAACACCGCCGTCGATCCAGACATGGATCCCGACGACCCATATGCGCTCGACCACCGCGTTCCGCTGGAAGACTTACCTGCGGCCTCGGTCATCCACTTTCGCGCAGTCGTCACGACGCCCAGCGACGACGTGTTCCATTCCGACCTTCGGTCATTCACGACGTTGGCCGCGGAGGCCGCCGTCGAAGACGATCGCATCAACGTCGCGTTGTCCGCGCGTGGGGTGCGGGTGATCGACAAGAGTTCCAACTACGGTGGCGTTGCCGACGACGCCAATTGGGGCGCCCTCGCCGCCATCGATGGTCAGATGGGCACCGAATGGGCCACGAATGGCGATGGTGACGGCGCGTTCCTGGTTTTGGATCTCGGGCAACCACACCTGCTCGAAGCCGTTGCTGTTCGCAGCCGCAAGATGAGCGACGGCAGCTCCATCATCGAGTCCTTCGAGTTGGTGTTCGACGACTCAGTCACCTTGGGCCCCTTCGCGTCACCCGATCCGGACCGGCGCTACGTGTTCGAGTTCGAAGAAGCGGTCGAGGCGCAGACCGTGCGTTTCAACGCGTCGAGCACCAGTGGCGGGAATACGGGACTCAAGGAACTCGAGCTGCTCGCCGATCCGTGAGCGTGGGTTGCGTGAACCAGGCCAGCGCAACCGAGTCCATGACCGAGAACACGGGGAAGCCGACTGAATGAGCTCGACTGGTAACTGGATTCGAGCAACGCCGGGTTGGGTCGAGACGCGTTGCCTCGCGGTTCGTCGCGTCTCGACCCAGTCCATCGATCCTCGAACGCTCGGGCCGTCACAGCGGTTCGGCGTCGCAACGCTTCAGTCGAAATACCAGTCGATGATGCCGAACGGATCAGCGCGCAGGTAGAGGATCCCACCGAACCAGCACAGGCCGAGCACGCTCAGATCCACGAGAATGCATCGAAGCCGTCGTGCGCTGCTCCCGCCAGCGTACCAACCGAGCGTCGAGGTCGCCAACGCCGAGAGCGGCAGGATGCCGAAGCTGGCGAGCGTCATCCAGTGGGCAATCAGCGACGGTATCTCGACGCTCCAGTGAATGTACTTCGGATCGTCGAGCAAGTAGCGTGGGCGGTGTCCCAACACGGCCCAGGCCGTCAACCACGCGACGTGGTACCAGGCGAGGGTGAGCGGCGGATAGGCGAACGATGCGTAGCGAACGATGCGTCGCAGCTGGGGATCGGCCAACAGCACAGGAGGCTCCGAGCGCGCGGACGCTGAGTGCAGTTCGAATTCGGGGGAATCGGGATCGCTCTTCACGGCTTACTCGCGGTGACGACGAGTGTAGCGTCATACGACCACGGCACCAATGGGAGGCTCATCGAGGGCGTTGCGCGCGCCTGCGAACGACGCGCTCTGCTCGAAGCGCGTCGTTCTCGGAGCGGCTGCAACTCCTTTCAACGTCTGGGCAGGCCGTTGCCCGGCAGATAGAAGGCCGTTTCTGCCTCCCACTCGTCACTCGTGCGCAATCCCGACTTCTCCGGAAAGGCACTCGGAGCGACGGAGCTCGGCACATCGCGCTGCGCGAACGTCGCCGACACTTCTTTGCCGGGAACCGCCGGCGGTTTCGGGATCGGTGGCAAGCGGGCCGTTGTCAGGCACCGTGCAACAGGCCGTTCTTGAGATGCGTCCAGCGGCGGCTCCGACACGGGTTCGGGGTCGACGGACAGGTATGGCAACCGGTCCGACGCAGGAACCTCCTCGGCGTCGTCGAACTCGCCCTGTGCGGCAATTGGCATCGGTTCGATGGACAACAGCGGGAGCGAATCGCGTTTTGCCGCGTCATCGTCGAGCCAATTGCGCACTTCGGATGCTTGGGCTGCGCTGAGCTGGTTTCGTTTCTGTTCGGACGGGTGCGGAGCCAGCTCGAGCGCCCACAACAATTCGCCGAAACAGGCGGCAGGAGAAGCAAACCGATCTTTGGGATCGACGGCCAGGGCTCGTTCGACCCAAATGTCCACCTGAGGCGGGAGGTCCGGTCTCAGTTCGTAGAGGCTGGGACGTTCGGCACTGGTGGTGTTGCGCATCTTCTCGAGCAACGTCTTGCCGACAAAGGGCATGCGCCCGCTGAGTAGTCGAAATAGGATCACGCCCAGCGAGTAGAGGTCTGCTCGCGAACCGGCGCGACCGGGGATCCCTGCCCACGACTCGGGAGCGATGTAGCTCGGGGAGCCCATCACGGTGCCGACCGCGGTCAGTGGGTCACTGGTTGCGAGGTTGGCCAAACCGAAGTCCAGCAGGCGCGTTCCGCCGCCGAGGCGCGCGCTGAGCAGGAAGATGTTACTGGGTTTCAGATCGCGGTGAACAATCCCAACGGCATGAGCCCGATCCAGTGTGTCCACCACCGGTTGCATGATCTCGACCATCTCTTGGATTGGCATCTGCTCGCCTGCTCGGTGCAGCTCCGCCAACCGCGATTCGAGATCTCGCCCTTCGAGCAACTCCAGCACCAAGCACAAGGTCTCGTCCGCTTCGACACAAAGATCGATGAACTCGACCGCATTGGTGCCAGCCAACATGACCATTGCTTGTTGTTCGCGAGCGACGCGTGCGACGACCGTGGGGTCTCGCGCCAGTTGCCCGTTGAGAACCTTGACGGCCACTTCGCGACCGGTGTGCAGGTCGATTGCCCGATGAACTGTCGCCTGCCCCCCCTCGCCAAGCACGTCCTCCAAGCGGTAACGTTTGGCGATGATACGACCCATTCCCATCCAAACCAGTCTAGTTCAACAATGCATCGCTCGCTAAAAGGGAGGGCACTGGAAGAACGAGGTAACCCGTTCGAGTTCACTCCGTGGTGAAGGGTCGAACGAGCCGAGCGGCTGGGTCGTCATTCGGCTGCGGGGTGGTTCGTCGCCGTCGGACGGGTGGCGGCGCATGGGGGGGGCGCGAGCAGCGCTGGGGGGGCCAACTGCTGGGAAAGTGGAGACTTGTGGTGTTTCTCCCAAGAATTGTCCGGGTCACACGCGACCTGGGTTTGGAATCCGTTCCGTCCCTGAACGACCATTGCGCCTAGCCCAGCGCGGTTGGTAAGCGAACGTCGGTTTGGTCGGTGTTCGGCGTATCGTCACTCACCGTTGCTCCGTTCCCTAGCAGAACAGTTCAGGAGGGTGTTCATCCCACACTCACTTCCATTTCTGGCACGGCGGCGCTTAACCAGTCGCGCACGCGCGCGTAGTCCGGCCGTCGCGGGCGCTCTACTCGAGTGCTCCGCCAACCCGCGAATCAGCGATCGAAGAGCCTCAAATCGATGGCGCGCGCGATGGCCTCGTAGCCTGCGGGGTGTAGGTGCAAGCCGTCTCCGCAGTCGTAGGCATCGAGTAGTCGGTGCGGAGCACCCGGATCGCGTACGGCCCGATCAAAGTCGACGACGGCGTCGAAACAATTCGAGTTGCGAATCCAATCGTTGAGCACGTCACGTTTCCGTTGTGTGTCAACCCTGTCGTAGATGGACCCACCGAACGGCAAGATGGGTGATGCGAACACCTTGACGTGTTTCGCATGGGCCATCGCCACGAAGCGTTCGTATGCGGCGACTAGTGCTTCGACACGTTGTCCTTCACCGATGTCGTTGATGCCTTCGAGGAGGATGACCCATCGCACGCTACTTTGCCCGAGAGCGTCTCGGTCGAATCGCTCGAGCGCGGTGGGGCCGAGCCCGCCCCGGACGACCGTATTGCCTCCGATCCCCATGTTCAGAACGCCGATGTTGGAGCCTTGCAGGCGTCGCGCGAGAAAGTCGGGCCAGCGATCGTTGCCGTCGGTCGTCGAGCCCCTGCCGTCAGTGAGCGAGTCGCCGAGGGTGACCACTGCTGCGGCGCGTGTGGAGTCCAATACGTCGATGGCCGTGATGAAGTACCAGTGTTCGGTACTCAATGCGTTCGTCAGGTGCGCATCGTTGACGGCATTGCCGGGCTGAATGTACGACGTCGTTCGTGAGCCAGGGTGGCCAGTGAGCGCCGTGTCGTTCGGTACCTGTCCGAAGTGAATGCTGATCGCGGTGCGTTTCAGCGCTTGAAGTGAAAAGCTCACGGGGTCGCTCCAGGTGCTCTCTCCGGCTCGTAGCGTCAACGAGGGGGACCCGCCGAACGTCAACTGTCGGCTGGAGCTTGCCGTGATGGCGTCGCCTCGCATTGCGTCGGCAATGTGAATTGCACGCATCGTGACCGGGGCGTCACCCCAAGCGTTGGAGATCGACAGGCGAACTCGGCTGCCGTCGAGGGTAGGCAAGATGATCTGTCGTAGTGTCGCGTCTTGCAACGCGCAGGGGGGGCGGTTGTCGCGCACGCCGATTTCGGATTCGACCAGTTGTGGCGCCGCGCCCCAGCAACCGACCCAGTTCTGCGTCCTTGGTTCGAGTGTGGTTGGGCTAACCGGTGGGATCGAGCTAGCGGTCGACGGGGGAGCGGGGGGCACGGGTTGAGAGGCTCTGAACATTGCGGGAGAAGTGGCGTTGCGCGCGGATCACAGGGCCCCGCCGAAAGCGCGCTGAGGTCGCTCTTGCGGCTCCGGGCGTACGAGATCTGTGGTAGGTGAGTGTCGAGTTTGGTCAATTCGCGCTTCGGTCACCACAACAAACGCGGCTCGTCCGCAGGGGGCGTCGAAGTTCCCTGATGTTGCCGGCCTGACCACGAACGAGTCGGAACGGCCCGACTTTTCCAATCACGCCGCGATCGCGATTCGTCGAGTGTATCGGCTTGCAGGAACCGCCGGATGCGGCTGTTCGGTCGCGTCACGGAGGGGAGCATCGAGCGAGAAGAACCGGCCGTGCAGGCCGGTCTGCGACGGTGATTGTGCGCGGTGTTCGCCGGTTCGTCAGGGGCCTCCTTGGCTTCCAGAATGCCTCAGGGCGGCGACGGTGTGCGACGTACGTGCCATCCTCGGCAGGGCTCATTCGACCCGCGCGTTCAGCCCGAGGCCGAAGACGGCAGCAGCATCGGGATTGATGTCCGGGGGTATCGTTTTTCAATGGGCTCGCCGGCTTCTCGGGAATACCGATGTCGACGTAGATGAAGCTCGCAAACACCGGTGGGTGTACATGTAATAAGTAAACGTTGTGGGCGAGTGGCTTCCCCTGAACGAAGCGTGATCTCGCCGTCGCGCGGACTTGGCGCTGGACACTTCCGTCAAGCCGTGAATTCAATCGCCGGGGACGGGAGTCGGGCGCTTGCGGGGAGTGGTCGCCGCTCACCGGTCGACTCGTCGCGGTGTGGGATTGAAGCTGCCCTGGCCGTGTCGCACACGATGCGGGGCGAAAGCAGTCGAAGCCGACGCAGACGCTCGGGGGCTTTCCGCCGTCGCGGTCTGGCGCTACGCTGACCCTAGGTACGGTGTTGGCGACGGGTGATGGCGATGGCTGACGATGATGACCGACTGTTGGCGGAGGCACGGCAAGGGGATCGAGTCGCGCTCGAGCAACTGCTGGAGCGGCACCAAGCGCGGGCGTACCGCTTCGGAATGAAGATGTGCCGCGATCCTGAGGACGCCAAAGACGTCGTGCAAGACACCTTGCTCGCGATGGCCCGCGGCATACGCGACTTTCGCGGCGCCTCATCCATTTCCACGTGGCTGTACACCATCGCCAGGAGCTACTGCATCAAGAAGCATCGTCGGAGCAAGTTCGCCCCCACGCTACCCAGCTCTCTCGACGCCGATCCAACCATGGCAGAGCGCATTGTGGATCCTTCGAAGCCGGCGGATGAGGCGTTGGCTGGTAAACATGTCGAGCTTGCACTCGAGCAAGCCATTGCGGCGTTGGACCCGACGTATCGCGAGGTGTTGGTGCTGCGGGATGTCGAGGGGCTGACTGCACCGCAAGTGGCGGAGGTGCTCGGGGTGAGCGTGCAGGCGGTCAAGAGTCGGCTGCATCGCGCCCGCTTGTCGGTCCGTGAGCGGGTAGCGCCGATCGTCGAGGGGCAAACGCCATCGGCGGGGGGTTGCCCGGATGTCTTGTCCTTGTTTTCGCAGCATCTCGAAGGACAGATCAGCAAGGAGACTTGTGCGGAAATGGAGCGACACCTCGAAGGCTGCGTGCGGTGCCGCGCGGCTTGCGACTCCCTCAGGCGCACCTTGTCTCTGTGTCATCACGCGGGGACGAGTGCCGACGTTCCCCCGGAAGTTCAAGCCTCAGTGAAAGTGGCGCTTCGCAACTTTTTCTCTGACGATGTCTGAACCCTTTTGTTCTCCGGTGGCTCGGACGCTGCAGGAGGCCAACATGGCAACTGTGCAAGTAACCGAGAAGAACTTCGAACAAACCGTCAAACAAGGCATCGTCTTGCTCGACTTCTGGGCATCGTGGTGCGGCCCTTGCCGTGCTTTTGCGCCGATCTTCGAGAAGGCCGCGGCCAAACACCCCGATGTGCTCTTTGGCAAGGTGGACACGGAGGCGGAACCCGGCTTGGCCGCAGCGTTCCAGATCTCTGCGATACCGACGCTGATGGTGCTCCGTGACGGTGTGCTGCTCGCCGCGCAACCCGGAATGGTACCCGGCTCAGCACTCGACAAGCTGGTCGAGAAGGTGCGCGAACTCGACATGGATGAGGTCCGCAAACAGGTGGCGGCGTCGGGTGAGGGCGCTGAAAACGCTGCAGCGGGAGGTGGGTGATGTGCCGTAGGATTGAATGTTCCGCGTGCGGGCGTCCGACGTTTGCAGGCTGTGGAGCGCACGTCGAGCAGGTGCTGCGCGACGTACCTGCGGCCGAACGCTGCCAGTGTCGGCAAAGTGAGGCAGTTCCGTCGTCGCCGCGGCGCAGTTGGTGGCCGTGGGGTCGTGGGGCGGGCGACGGCGGGTCGGAGCGGTCGAGCTGAGCGTCGCAAGACCTCGTCAACACATTCAGGAGAAACAACCATGGCAAATGTTGCAATTCGCAAGGCGCTCGACACGACCTTCGACCAGGCACTCGTCGACGTTCCCGCGGCACTGAAGACGGAAGGCTTCGGCGTACTCACGGAGATCGATGTACAAAAGACGTTGCACGACAAGCTTGGAGTATCGATGCGGAGGTATCGCATTCTCGGAGCCTGTAATCCTCCCCTGGCCCACGCGGCATTGGAGGCAGATCTCGAGGTTGGCGTGATGTTACCCTGTAACGTTGTGGTCTACGAGGACGATGAGGGGCACGCAGTGGTCACGGCGATCGACCCAACTCAGACCATCGCGGGACTCGACAATCCAGCGCTCGCGAATCTCGCGGGCACGGTCAAGTCGAAGCTGGTCCGCGTCCTGGCCCAGCTACATTGAGCGTCAAACGGTACCCATGGTTTGGGATGTACACCTGTGTCGATGCCCATGGCCTGGTGACCCATCCAGGCGGCCGCATCGTCGCGTTGTTCGTTCTTGACTCCAAATGCGCCCCTTTTTTCGACGGATTGCAACACGGCGGTCCGCTGTTGCGGAGATCGGCTGGCGTGATGGCGCGCTGAATCCTATATCTGTGGCAGCGGGGGTTCCCGCGACGGCATAGCCCCTGAGGACACCTGCGCGTTGCTGATTTCTCCCGAACTCGACAGAAACAGGAATTCAGGAAGGCCATCCCGGGCCGAGCGTCGAGCGGCGTGGGGGCGCTGGACGCTCGCTCGATTCTTCGCGAGTGTTGAGGACCCGTTCATTGCGGACCGGCTCGAAATCGCCCGCCGGGTCGAGAAACTCGCCAGCGTCGCCCTCGTGGGGCTCGTGTGTTTGCTCCCGTTTCGCAGCGACGTGACGTGGGTGGATTACTCGCTCTATCCATCAATTGCCGGTTTGCTGGCGGTGATGTACGTCTTGCGCCCGCGCTGGCCGGAGTTGGCGGGGTTCGTCGGCGGAGTCGGTTTCATAGCCCTGGTCACCGTCGCTGCTTGGTTTCGACAGGGATTCGCCAGCGGCGTCACGTCGGGTGCCTACGCGTTGGCGGTCGTCGTGGCCGGGCTGTTGTGGGGCCCCCGCAGGACGTTGCCTTTGGCGGTGCTTGCTTCGGTCGCTGCCGGGGTGTTGCTCTGGTATTCACCGGTTCCGGGCCGTGCACCCCTGCGATCGTGGGGCGAGGTTACCGCCATTTTGGTGACGCTCGCCCTGTTCGTCGAGCTGGCGTTGGGGGCGCTCATCGCGCGCACCACGGATGCGCTCGACACTCGCCGACGTTTCGCACAGTTGTTCGATGCGTCGCCCGATGCGCTGATTCTCGTCGATGCCGAACGAAGAGTGCAGTTGTTCAATCACGCGGCGGCTCAATTGCTCGGGCGAGTTTCGGTCACTGGTGAACCCCTGGCGTCTTTCGAAGCGTTTGCGGGGAGTAACGCGCAGGTGATTGACCTCGCGCTCGGTGGCGATCGCGGATCGCTCCCACCATCGTCGCGGGGACCCGGAACACCGGAGCGCACCGTCAGTTTTGCGGAGGGGCGTTTTCACGAGTTGGCGGCGACGCCCCTGGGCGAATCACGGGACCGCGCTCGGCTGTGGCTCTTGACCATTCGTGACGTCACGGAGCGCGTGAAGGCGGCGCGTGCGCGGCACGAATTCGAAGCCCAGTTGTCCAACTCCAAGTCCCTCGAATCGCTGGGGCGATTGGCGGGGGGTGTGGCTCACGACTTCAACAACTTGCTCACCGTCATCCTCGGCACGACCGACTTGGTGATTGCCACGTCGCACCTCGACGAGCGTGCGCGCAACCACCTGCAAAGCGTGCAAGCGGCGGCGCTCCGTGCGGCAGAGTTGACCGGCCAATTGTTGGCGTTTGGCCGCAAGCAGGTGCTCGAGCCGACGGTCTTCTGTCCCAACACGAGCTTGGTGCACCTGGGTCCGTTGTTCGAGCGACTCATCCCCGAGACGATTGAGCTCCGTATGGACGCCGCCACGGAGCTGGGTTTTGCGCGGATCGACCCGGCGCGCCTGGAACAAGTCCTGGTGAACTTGGTAACCAACGCCTGCGACGCGATGCCCAGCGGTGGGACGCTGACCCTGGAAACACGCAATCGCGACGTCGATGGTGTTCGCGTCGTGGCAACGTCGGGAGAGGTGGTTCCAGCTGGTCAGTACGTGTGCATCGATGTTGCGGATACCGGAAGCGGAATGGACCAGGCGACGATGGCGCAGATCTTCGAGCCGTTCTTCACCACCAAGGCGATGGGCAAAGGCACTGGGTTGGGTCTCGCAACGGTGTTTGGCATCGTCCGCCAAAGTGGCGGCTACATTCGGGTGCACAGCCGCGTTGGCGCGGGGACGCGATTCGAGTTGTTGTTTCCGCGAGTCAGCGGGCGCGTCGAGCGGTCGGAGGCGCGAGGCGAGAAGAATGCGAATGCGCCAGCGGGTGCGCTCTCACCCCTGGCGGTTCTGCTCGTCGAAGACGATTCGTCCGTGCGCGCGTCGGTACGTGCCATGCTCGAAACGCTCGGGCACCGTGTCGTCGAGGCGGGCAATGGTCAGGATGCCTGGTTGCTGATTGAGCGTCGCGACATCGCGTTCGACCTGTTGCTGACCGACGTCGTGATGCCGAACAGGAACGGCTTGGAACTCGCAAGCGAGCTTCGCGCCCGGCAATCGAACGCCAAGGTGTTGTTCATGACCGGCTATGGCCAAGGCGCCTTCAACAATCGCGATGGCTCGCCTGAGGTGTTGCTCGACGATGGGTCGGCGTACTTGCCCAAGCCGTTCACCACACACTCACTGGCAGGCAAGTTGGCGGAGCTGTTTGGGGAGTCGTCGCGAATCAACTCGGCCGCAGGGGAGTCTTCCCCGCCGCTCGATCCTTGAGTCTGCGGCTGTGTCAGCGCCGTAGTCCCGAAGGGTGCCTCATCGCAATCGTACGTCGTGGCCAGAAAAGGTGACGGACCGGCGGCGCAATTTCCTGCGCTAGTGTTGTGAGCTGCGAGCAGGCACACTGCGGCGCGTGAACGTCAATGCCCTGATCGATGCAATCGTGCGCCAGACGACGATTCTGATAGCTCAGCTCGCGACAACGGGAGGAGGCCGCACCCAGCTCGCCCATACGGCAAACCAAGTGTTCTTGGATCTCGCCCGCGCGTTGCGCGACCAGGGACTCGCCAGCAAGGTCGTCGCGGACATGTTCGGTCTTGCACTGCGGACCTACCAGGAGAAGGTGCGGCGCCTCTCGGAGAGCCAGACGATGCGCGGTCAGTCGGTGTGGAGCGCCGTGCTCGCGTATGTCGAGAGCGCAGGCCCCACCCTCCGCGCTGATCTCCTTCGGCACTTCAACAGTGACGACGAGGCGAGCGTTCGCGGCGTGCTTCGCGACCTGGTTCACTCAGGTCTGGTCTACCGAACGGGTCGGGGCGACTCGGTGATGTATCGCGCTGCGACACCCGAAGAGCTCCAGGCCGGCGCGCGGAGCGGGGAGAACGATCTGTCGGCGCTCGTACTGGTGACCGTTCAGCGCCTCGCACCGGTCGGTGTCGACGCGCTCGTACAAGCGCTCTCCGCCGAACCTCAACGTGTCGCCGAGGCGCTGGAGCACTTGATGTGTCGAGGCATGCTGAGAGCGATCACCACTCGCGACGGTACGCTGTACGAAAGCCACGGGTGCCTGCTGCCGTATCACGACTCCAAGGGCTGGGAAGCGGCGCTCTTCGACCACTTCCAGGCGATGGTGACCGCCGTCACCCTCAAACTGGAGCAGGGCAGGACCGAAGCGCGTCCCGACGACAGAGTCGGGGGCAGCACCTTCGGTTTCGAGGTCTGGGCCGGGCATCCGCACTTCGACGAGGCGACTCGCTTCTTGCGCCGAGTGCGAGATCAGGGGTCGGATCTGCGCCGCCGAATCGCGGAGTACAACGCCGAGCACGATGCCCAGCCCGACCAGAAGGTCAAAGTGATCACTTACGTGGGGCAAGCGGTTTTGCCCCAGGGAATTGCGGCTGAAAAGACACTCACGGAAATGGAGAACGCCGAGAATGACTGAACGGCTGACGACATTTCTGTGGGCAGTGGTGATTGCAGCGCCGGCGCTGCCCAGTTGCGGCGGTAGAGCAGCGGGTAACCCCGGCAGTGAAACCCACTGGTTGACTGCCTGCCAGGCGGATTCCGAGTGTGGCGAGGGGAGCTGCCTGTGCGGGGTGTGCACGACGACCTGCGTGGTCGATTCGGATTGCGACGGAGTCGGCTCTTCGGCCCACTGCGTGGACAGTGCGGAAGCCGCAAGCTGCGGCGACAGCGCTGAACCCAGGGTTTGTCTGCGCGCTTGCGACGTCGAGGGCGACTGCCAGACGGAGCAGACGACGGACGATCCGGTGTGCACCGACGAGGACTGTGAAGATGCGCCCGGGACGACGCGGGACGCGTCCGCCCCCGACGCTCCCCGATCCAGCGGGCCCACCCCCGACGCGTCCGCTACGCGGAGTATGTCCGAACCGGTCTACACCGATGCTGTCGGAGTGGCGCCGCAGACGGCGATGCAACAGCCTGCGATGCTGGACGCGGCGATTGAAACACCGGTGAATTCCTTGCGACCGCAGCCCAACGCCCGAGTGGACTCCGGGAGCGGCGTGTCCGATTCTTGCGAGGGCGCGGACGCCGATGAAGACGGCGTCCCGGATGTTTGCGACGCCTGTCCCGGCTACGACGACACTGCGCTCGAGGTGATCGATGACGATGTGTTCGTGCGGGCTCAGACGGGACTTACCGCATTGCGGGGGGTGGGCGAAGTCACGGGCGATCTCACCATCGAGGGGGCTGCCGCCACCTCCATCACGTCGTTGCTCGACCTCCGTTGCTTGAGGCGGGTCGGCAAGAATCTGACCATCTCCGGAAACGATGCCCTGGTCGATCTGGAGGGGCTGAACGCGCTGCGAGAGGTCGGCGCAGATCTGACGTTCTTGCTCAACGGTCAACTGCAGAACGTCGATGCTCTGACTTCGCTGCAGCGTATCGAGGGCACGTTGGACTTCACGATCAACGACTCGCTGCAGGACGTCGCGGGCTTTTCATCTCTGGTTTCCATCGGTGGCGACGTCAACTTCTACGCCAACGAGGTGTTTGCAAGCACGGCAGGATTCTCAGCCCTCGAGAGCATCGGTGGCGACCTGTTGCTCTCGCACGACAATAGCTTGGCGGACGTGCGTTTCGCCGCACTTCGCAGCGTCGGTGGCGACATCATGTATGGGGAAGTGCACGTTCTCGGCGATGCCGGACGCTTCGATGTCTTGACGACCATCGGCGGCGGGCTGCTGTTCTTGGTGAATCATGCGTTGACGAACGTCGATGGTTTCACGGCGCTGACCAGCATCGGTGGGGATCTGGATCTCGACCGCAATCAGTCGCTGCAGAACGTCGACGGTCTCAGTGCTTTGGTCAGCATCGGAGGCAAACTGGACATCGAGGACAGCGTCGAGCTGGGCAATGTGGACGGCTTGCGGAACTTGACGGAACTCGGCGGTGACCTGGACGTGCGGGGGAGTTCCGTTCTGGAAAGCTTGCAAGGGCTCAGGAGCCTGCGCAGAGTTGGCGGTAACTTTTCCGTCACCAACAACGCCGCTCTGCCCACGTGTGAAGCGGAAGCAGTACGCGACTCAGTCGGCGCGGAAAATATCGCCGGTTCGATCACCATTTCCGGCAATCTCACATCGGGGATGTGCCACTGAATGAACGTTCGCGATTCGCGAACGTCATTCGATGCAACGGAACATGAAGTCGAGATTGCGACTGCAACGGGGGCCTGAAAAACTGCCCGACAGTCGGGCTCGCCTGTGCTCACCCATTCAACACCGGTCAGTAGTCGACGCTGTCGATGTACAGTGTGGCTTCGCTCACTGAGCTGCCGCTACCTGAGTTGATTTCGAAGCCGATCTCCCGGATGTCGCTGGCGTCAAACTCCCCGCTGGGATCGATGTAGCTCGGGCTGTCGAGGTCGAAGGTAACGGTAATCCACTCCGAGGTCGAATCCAGTGGGAAGTCGGGTCCCGACGCGAACGCGTAGGCTGAACCCGACTTGGCGAACAGCTTGATGCGGCTCGGGTTTCCTGCGTCCGAGCTCAGACCGCTGCTCAACATCACTTCGGCCGTCACCGTCACGCCGCGCAGATCCACCGTCTCGATGGGCGCTTGCACCGCGAGCATTTGGCCACTGCCGCTGAATGGTGCGACCACCTGGAGTGACCCTGGATTGGGTGACCCCTGGGTGTCGTCGAAGCTCAGCGTCGTTGCTGTTCCAAGACTGGTCGGTGATGAAACACCGGCGACCCAGCCGTCGGCGTCGGATGTGAACGACCAAACCGCCGTATCCATCGGCAAAGGGGGGGCGACGCCCGCGTCGCCGCCGCTGCCGCCGCTGCCGCTGCTTCCGCCGCCGGTACCTCCTGAATTGACGGAGCCGCCAGCGCCTCGAGGCGCTGGCTCACTGCCCCCAGATCCGCTGGGCACGCCAGCATCGGACGCGGTGGGTTCTGGCGTCGTTCCAGCGGCGCCGCCCGCGGACACCGGTTGATCCGTTTCCGACGTGCTGGGCGCAGGCTGGGAAGGAGACGAGGCGTCCGCTGTCGTCGTCTGCGCCGCTGGCGGCTCCGCGTCGTTCAGCTCGAGCCCGTGCTTCACGGGCTCGACCGTGCTGGCATCGTCGCCCATGGGGGACGGCACTTTGACGTCGTTCGCCTCCGGCGCTGGCTCCGATTCACTTGGCGCCGATGAAGGTGTAGTGGGGTCGTCAAAGGGCGAAACGGTGGGCTTCGAGTCGTCTTTGCCCAGCGAGCTTTGTACGAGCAAGCTCTCGTCGTACACCTGACAGCCCGCGGGGGTGAACGCGGCCAGTGCTACCAGCACCGAAAAGAGGATACGCGTCGCTCCCGGGAGCGTCGTTGCGTCGGCCGATCGCGGACCGATGTGTGGTGACTTGGACACAGCAATCCCAAGCGTAGCGCTTGCACCAGGGCGCTCCTGCCTGCATGCCAAATTCGTCTGTCGGGACACACCTTGCACGGCATTTTCCACTGTCGGTTCGACCGAGACGCCCCGTCGCGGGGCGCAAACCATCGGATGACGAGATGACGGCTGCAAAGCGATGTGGGTCGGACCGCTCGCGTCGCCGGACCCGTTGAGAACTGCCGCGGAGAAAGTCCTGGCTTCTTCCACGACCGCCCTCCTCGGTACGCTGTCGCTCCGGTCTTTGGGTTGGCCCTTGCGGTGGGTAGGTTCTCTCAGCGCGAGTCCGGTCTGAGTTGCTTCCGCTCTCGGACCGCGGTAGTGACGTGCCGCCGGTTATTGCGGTAGGCCTTTTCCCGACACTGCCTCGGTAGGAGGGTGGGGCGCTGCAGCGGCCGCGTTTGAGGCGTCGCCTAGAACCCGACCGTGTTCCGGAGCGACGCACGGTCCATGTCCATTGGTGCAAACAGGAAATTGCGTCCAACCTGTTCCGTGGGCCATTGCCCGTTGACGTCGAACAGCTTCTCGCCCGTGCTACGAGAGTCGTTGATACCGTACGTCCGATAGCCGCGCGGCTGCATGCGAGCTTGCATCTCGTCGAATGCCGCGCGATTCAAGAGCTCCATCAACACAAAGGGCTTGTGATTCTCGATGGTCGTGAAACCGTCTATGACCGCCGCCTCGTGGTTTTCGACGTCCACCTTCACGAGGTCGACCTTGGAGATGGCGTTTGCGTCGATGAACATGTCGATCGTGGTGGTCTGTATTCGGACGGAACGAGACTCCGGAGCGGCGCTACCTGGTTCGAGAGTGCCGGCCGTCGAAAGGAAGTTGAAGTTCTCCTTGAAGAAGATGTCGGCGTGGCCCGCATCGCGCGACACCGCGAGAAACTGAGGCTTTATCCAAGCGAGGCGATTGCTCAGCACGTTGACGCAAAGTCGGCTGTAGATGAGCGGGCTGGGTTCGAAGGAGAAGACTTTCGGACGGTTGGAGCACGTCCCTGCCGCGAGGCTGAACAGCCCGACGTGCGCACCGACGTCCAGAACGGTCTGGCTACGCTTTGCGAGCGTTGTCCAAAGCTCCAGGCTCGTGACCTCGTCCGTAGCTTCACCCGTTCGAAGAATGGACAAGCTCGTCGGGCAGTCGTTGGCGCAGAATAGTACGATGTGACGCTCAGCATCCAATTGGTGGTCGACGTAGCCGTAGTAGGGTAGGTCCCGACGCATCGACAAGATGTCCGAGTAGCTCGTTCGATCCCGGCCAGCTGCCAATCTTTCGGTCTCGAGGTCGCGTTCGCATCGCATCGTCGTTGCACTCCTCAGGCGGGTCGGTCCGCGCGCGAATTGACCTGAGCGCGCCGTCTGCCATACCGTGCCGTGGGTGCTCTCATCGCGTCAAGCTCGGCGATTCGATGTGGGGGTGGACGGTCCGAACCCGCCGGGGCGAGCCTGCGTCGCTTGATTTTTGCTGAACAGTGAGCCAATCATGCCGCCGTCGAGTGGGCTGGATGGTTCGAAACAAGATGCTGGTTGGCTATGGCGGCGCGCGCGTCTCGGGAGCGCTCTGGTTCAAGGTTGGAACCGTCGCGCGACTCGTCTTGGCGTGGCACGCTGAGAGGCGCGGGAATGGTTGACGAGACGCAAGTGCGGTGTCGGCGGTGTGCGAGCGCTGAGGTTCGACACGGAAGTGTCGAGATCTCCTTCGTCAATCCCGTCGATTCGTGGATCTCGAAAAACCATCTGCTGTTTGTCCGCCCCGCGCTCACCAAGTTGCCTGCGGTCGCGATCTTCAACTCGATTATCGATGACGTGGCCTCGCATGCCCCAAGCTGGGGGACCACATACATGAACGTGGCAAGCAAAGAGCGCGTGTCGCATGAACGCTTCTACGAGATGATGCGCTACGCCAAGCTCAATGATCATACTGACCTGATCGGGCGCCGATTTGCCATCGTCACGTACGAGCCCCGTGATTCTCTGCCGTTGTTTCTTCGAGCGGCTTTCCCAATGTCTGCGTTGGTCGTGCTCTGCCGTCAGTCCTTCTTGCGGAGGAAAGAGGCATACGCCCGCAATGCGGACCTCATTCTCACTGACGCGGTTAGCGATGATGGGATCGACAATTCGATTGTCATAGACGACTTTTCCAGGGCTGGTCCGACAATCCATCATTGGCTCCAGTCGTGGGCGTTCGACAACAACAAGGAGTGGGTCCGACTGTTCGGGGACGACAGTTGTGACGATCGCGCCGCGGAATGGGTTGCCAATCCGGATTCGAAGGGTAGCAACATGCTACTGGTCATGAAACACGGTCAAGAGCAAACGCCATTGCAATCCACCTGCGGCCAGCTGCGTTCCGCGTTTGCCAAGAGGGTGACGACGGCGTACGTACAACTGTCGTTAACCCACAAGTTTACAGGTGTCCTGGCCAAGACAGGACTGAGCGATCAAGCGAAGTTGGAAGAGCTGCTCAAACGTGGTGCTCGACCGCACGTTCTGCCCAGTGAGACACGTTGAGACATGCGACTGCACCTCTCGAACTCGACGATTGCCGGGGCAGCTGGGATGCTGGCCGCCGCACAACGGAAGTGCGGGCACGAAGCGCTCTACTTTCAGTTTTCTGATAGTGGCCCCTCTCGGCAGATCTTCTCCCCCGACGTGGTGGTCCCGACTCATGGTGACGAGTGGGTTGCGATATTCCGCGCTGCAGTGCGCCAGGCAAGTGTCGTGCATGTCCACAATTGGCTGCCCGAGTACTTTGAGACGATTCTGATCGAAGAACTCAGCCGCTCCCGGGCGCGGCGTGTTTGGCATCTGCATCAGGGGCAGTTCGAGCGCCCCGTGTACGTCGCCGATGACGTCCCAAACATCCAATGGGACGTTCGCATCGCCGTCGCGCACGCTTTCTGCAGGACCTTCGACGACTTCGTTCCATTGCCCAACTGTGTGTATCGCGAGTCGGCGATGTGGCTCGCCCCACGAGTGATCGAGACGCGTCCGAGTCGAGCTGGGCAACTGGGTGTAGTGTTCTCTCCGAGTTCGGGTAGCCAGGCTCGTTGGAGCAAGAAGAGCGATCCAGAGTTCATAGAAGCAGTCGACTCTGTCAGGTTTGTGCCCGGGATCGACCTGTATGTCGCCGAGGATGAGGCTCCTAACACTCTGCTAGTCCGGAGGTGTGCCGGCGACGTCACAATCGACGAACTGATGACCGGCGGGTTTCATCTCGTGTCCTACGAGGGGTTGCTGGCCGGGAACGTCGTGCTGAACGACGGTGATGAGCTAGCGCTCGAAACGTTCAGGGCAGCGCTTGGGGCTGACCGTCCTCCGCCTTTCATCCGCTGCCATCGCGACCGCGTCGTGGAAACGCTACTCGGGTTGAGAGATGATCTGGCTCGCCGCCGAAGTATCCAGGCCGACTCGCGCAAGTACTACGAGCAGTATTTGATGCCCGCGCGCGTGGTTGATCTATTCGAGAAGGCGTACGCGCTAAAGTGACCATGACAACCACCGACGTGATTCGCATCATTGGGAACGCTCCTTCTGCGCCAGAGGGGATTAGCTCGGAGTTTACAGGTACGTACCTCGGGCTGAACTCGGCGCCGCTGGCGTTTCGCGACACGGGGGTCACGTGCCACATCTGTTGGGTCCAAGACTGGCGCTTCTTCATCGAAAAGCGTCACTTGTTCAAGGCGGCCGAACAACAAACTCGGGACACTGTCTTGTACCACGTCGCCGGCATCGACACGTTTGCGGTCAAGTTCAAGAAGCGCGTGGTCGTACCACGACTGGGCCGTTTCGGCTTTTCGGCGGATCCAACCTGTGGTGTCTTCGAGGGCTACACCGCTGCCTACGGCGCGCTCCAACTCGCGCTCGCTTTCAAGCCAAAGCGCGTCGAGCTGTATGGCGTCGATCTCACCTACGGCCTCACGTCAGGTCGTTTCTACCAGGCTCGCGCGGGCTGGGATCTCGACCTGCACGTACATGGCCGACAGATTGCCAACATGCGCGTTGGGATTCGCCACCTTACTGATGCAGGCATCGAGGTGAGTGTTCGGACACCATCTCTCATCACACGTATGATCGACGGTCAGGCGCTGCGCGTAGGTGGCTGAGCTCCCGCCAGCGAGTTTGGGTTCTTGGGCGACGGACAGTCTGCAAGTGGCGGTTGCCGACCTTGGGTGACCGCGGTGCGGCCACCCAGCCCACGTCTGAAGTGGCAGCCACTTGCGCCGCTGACACCGGGAGTGCAAAGGGGAGGCATGTCTCCCCGCAGAGTGTTGGTCGTGGCCAGCTACGACTCGTTCCTCAAAGCGGGGATCTGCCTTGCGCGAAGGTTTGGCGAACAGGGGGCGGAGCTGACGATTCGGGTGCTGCGTTCTCGGGCTGGTCAGTTGAGCGACGCCCAGTTGCATGACTTGGGGCTGCACGTTGCACCGACCTTCTGCGCACTTTCGGACCTCGTCACGAGGGCGGAGCTGGAGCAATTCGATCTCGTGATCGTTTCGCTTGCAGGGCGGCCGACAGCGACGTTCATCCGGCGCTTCGCCGGATTGTGGGGCGGGGCTTCCCGCCGACCGTTGTTGGTCGCACTGTACCCCGGGCTGGTGTTCAGGTTCCATTACGAGGGCATGAGCTGGCGCATGGGGGCAGACCGGGTCTTGCTCAATTCTCCTCACGACTACGAGATGTACCGCGCTCTGTACGCCGCATCCGGTCAGGTCGAGTGCAACGGCATGACGGCGGGCCTGGCATTGCTGCCGGGTCAACGTCGAGCGCCGCGCGCAATGTCGGCCGCCGCGAAATTGCTGTTCGTGGGTCAACCGACCGTGCCGGCATCTCGTGAGGGGCGGGCGTACCTACTCCGTTCGCTCGTGGAATTTGCGCGCCGCAACCCCGACACCCAGGTGCTCGTCAAGCCACGCCACCGACCCGGGGAGATGACGCTGCACCGAACTCGCTACCACCTGTCCACGCTCTTGAAGTACGCCGGACCCGTGCCGTCCAATTTCGAGCTCACCTACCAGCCGTTGGACGAGCTTTGGCATGACATCACGCTGTGCGTGAGCGTCAGCTCGACCGCCGTACTCGAAGCGATCTGGCGCGGCATCCCGGCGCGCGTGGTAACCGACTTGGGGATTCACGAGAACCTGGGCAACCACTTCTTTCTCGGAAGTGGCCTGCTGGCGAGCCTTTCGACACTGGAATCGCGAGCGCCCTTCGTCCTGGATGAGGCTTGGGCGTCGCGCCACATGGCTGGAATCGACGAGCATTTCGATGACCTCGCCACTTGGTTGGAACGTCGACTCGACGAACAGCGCGCGCGAGGTGCCGCGTTGCCGTTGCCGGGCTTCGGAGAATTCGCCTTCGCGACTCGCACGCGAAGTGAGGCCGGCGGCAGTGCCGCGCGCTTGTTTGCAGACTCGACCTATCACGCAACTCGGCTCTTCAACTGGGCGCGCCACGTCGCGCGTTCGGGCCGTTAGGAGGACCCGTGGACAATCCCCGAATACTGTACATCGCAGACACCGAGAGCCAGCTCAAGCCCGCATGGTTGGTCGCGCAGGCCATATCGAGGGTTACCGGGGGCGTCGTTGTCGGCAATCTCATACCAGGCAAAAAGCAGGTTTCTCAGCGCCAAGTCAGCGCCGCGGAGGTACACGGTCCGATGCTCGGGCTCCCGCTGGACAAGCTGCTCAAGGAACGCATCGAAGAGTTCGACGTGGTCGTGGCCATGCTCGCGGGGTCCAAGCTGTACGGGATTCGGCGTGCGCTCGAGCTCAAGCAACAGTTGGCGACGGAGCCGCACCGACCGCTGTTGGTCACGGGCTACAACGGATTGATCTACGAGAAACACCTCGAAGGGTTGATGTGGCGCGTGGGCTACGACGCCATCTGTGTCAATTCGCGGTCTGACCAGCGCCTGTTCGCTCAGTCGCTCGAACAACTGTCCATGTCGCCGGAACCGCTCGTGTACACCGGGCCGCCGTTGATCCAGGCCCGTCTGGAGGGCGGAGCACCCTCGCTTGGAGATTGGAATCGTCCCGTCAACTCGATCCTGTTCGCGACGCAGGCCATCGTTCCCAACCGGGCGAGAGATCGTACCTACCTGATGGCGCGACTGCGCGAATACGCATTGGTGCATCCTGATAGGAAGGTGCTGGTCAAGCCTCGCACCCGACCGGATGAAACGACGTTCCACACCGAGAGCAATCACTACGAATCGGTCTACCGGGAGGCATTTGGCCAGGAGATGCCATCGAACCTCTTTTTCGCTTACGGATCGTTCAGTCAGTATCTCGACGAGGTCGACTTGGTCGTCGCCGTGAGCTCGACTGCCGTCATGGAGGCGATGGCGGCAGGGGTTCGCGGCGCGGTGCTGACCGACGTGGGGATCGCTGAGACGCTCGGCAACCACTTCTTCATGGGGAGCGGCCTCATGTGCTCGGTCGAAGACCTGATCGCCGACCGTCTGCCCCGGCTCAATTCGGATTGGGCGAAAGAGAACGGGTTGGATCCCGAGGCCGAGTCGGTGGCGATTGGTCGGCGCATCGCGCAGTTGCTGCAACGGCGTACCGAGACACAGGCGCAACTGCCGTGGGCACCCTGCTACTACGATTCAACACGTTCTGGGGCGATTGACGACGCGTGGCTCACGTCGGAACTGAACCTCGGTTGGCGTCCCCCGAAGGGCGGAATGGACGCCCATGCCCGCGCGCCGAAGGTCGTTCCCCCTCGGGTGAGGAAGCTGCGCAAGTTGGCCAAGGATCCAATCGCATTCTTTCGGGATGCCCAAAAGGATCGCGCAGGGGATGATGACTTCTGATGCAGCTGTGCAACACCAGTGATCGACGCTGTCACTGTATCGACCAGCAGTTGGCGTTCGCTTCCTGAACGCCGGTCACGAGACCGGAGTGAAAAAGATGATCGCACGGGCACCGTCGTGTCAGCCTGAGCGTAATAGATAGCGGTTGCTGTGCTTCCTTGGGTGGGCGAATGTCGCTCCACCACCGAGTCATGCTACGGTGTGGACGAGTGTTCGCCGGTTGGTGCCCCGAGGCGTCAGTCGACCAACCCACTTACTTTCCAGTCATTGGAGTTCTTATGAAAGCGCCTAAAATCATTGCGGAAATTGGCTGCAACCACAAAGGGGAGATGCAGATCGCCAAGGAGCTGATCAGTATCGCCGCCCAGTTCTGCAAAGTAGACTTCGTTAAGTTCCAGAAGCGAAACAATCGCGAATTGCTCTCGCCGGAGCAGTACAACGCACCTCACCCGAACCCCAGCAACTCGTACGGCCGAACCTACGGGGAGCATCGTGAATACCTCGAGTTTACGCTCGACCAACACCGCGAGCTCAAGGACCATTGTGACGAAGTGGGTGTCGGTTACGCGACCTCCGTCTGGGACCTGACCAGCGCTCGGGAGATCGCCACACTCGATCCGGCGTTCATCAAGATCCCTTCGGGCACGAACCAGCACTATCCGTTGCTCGGCTTCCTGTGCGACGAGTACCGGGGTCAGATTCACGCGTCGCTCGGAATGACGACTCGCCAGGAGACCGAGAAACTGGTCCGATTCTTCGAAGACCGAGGTCGCATCAGCGATCTGGTTCTGTATGCGTGCACGTCTGGCTACCCCGTGCCTTTCGACGACCTGTGCTTGCTCGAGATCCGCAGACTCATCGAGGACTACGGCAATCGCGTCGCGGCCATCGGCTTTTCTGGTCATCACCTGGGGATCGCTGCCGACGTTGCAGCGCAAACCCTCGGCGCGCAATGGATCGAGCGTCACTACACGTTGGATCGCACCTGGAAGGGCACCGACCACTCTGCGAGCCTGGAGCCCGACGGAATGCGGAAGCTCGTCCGAAACGCTCATGCGGTTGCGTCTGCATTGACGTATCGCAACAAGGAGCTGTTGGACATCGAACTTCCGCAGCGTGCGAAGCTCAAGTGGGGCGAGTACAAGACTCCTCAGGCTGCTGAATGAGTTTCGAACCGACTCTTCTAGGTCGGTGATCGAGCACGGCTGAGGGTCGCCCGCATACGGACCGCTCCGCGTTGCTCACCCTATCCGTCGAAGGAGGGGTGAGCAACGTTGCGGTTTGCTCGCAGGTCGATGCAATGCTGGGACGTCGTGAGAAGTGCCGCTGGACCTCGCCGGCGATGGAGAATGGTTCGCGATGAAGACGTACGCGATTGTACCGGCCCGGGGTGGAAGCAAGGGCATTCCAAAGAAGAACCTACAACCCGTCGGTGGCCGTTCGCTGATTGCCCGCTGCGTGTCCGCTGCGAAGGCTGCCACCGGCATCGAGGCGACGTTCGTCAGCACCGACGATGAGGAAATCGCGGCCAGTGCCGAGCTGGTCGGCGCGCGCATCATTCGTCGCCCTGACGACATCAGCGGTGATACGGCTTCGTCGGAAGCGGCTCTGTTGCACGCCTGCGACGTTTGGAAAGCCGCGGGTGAACTGCCTGATGTCATCGTGTTCTTGCAGGCGACGTCACCGTTCATCTTGGGCAGCGATCTCGACAACGCCCTGAGGCGGCTGTCAGAGTGCGAGGCAGACGTCGTCGTGTCCGTTGCGCAGTATCATCGATTCCAATGGCAAATGGACGCATCCGGCTTGTTGACAGCGGTTGGGCACGACCAGCACCGTCGCCCTCGGCGCCAGGAGTTGGCCAATCGCTACGTCGAGACGGGCGCCTTCTATCTGATGCGCACGCGTGGCTTCATGGAGTCTCGCTTTCGCTTCTTCGGCAAGGTCGTGGGTTGTGAAACCGACGTGAGCCGTATGATGGAGATCGACGACCCGATGGACTTGGAGTTTGCGCGTGCCGCGGCACCGCTGTTGGACGAGCGCGCGATTTCGGAGCTGCTCCCAGACCAAGTCGATGCGGTGGTGTTCGATTTCGATGGCGTGATGACCGACGACACCGTCTACGTCGATGAGACGGGACGCGAAACGGTTCGAGCGTCGCGCCGCGATGGGATGGGCATTGCCCGCCTGCGCGATTCGGGGATCCCGTGCTTGGTGCTCTCCAAGGAGCGCAATCCCGTGGTTGCTCGCCGCTGTGAAAAGCTGCGAATTGAGTGCGCTCATGGCGTCGACGACAAGCTGCCCGCATTGCAGGCTTGGCTGCAGAGTAAGGGTGCGAGGTTGTCGCACACCGTCTACGTGGGCAACGACATCAACGACATCGCCTGCATGGACGCGTGTGGCTTTGCTGTCGCCGTTGCCGACGCCGAGCCGCATGCCAAGCGCGCTGCGAATTGGGTTTGCGGCAAGGCAGGCGGACAGGGCGCGGTAAGGGAGGTTTGCGAGGCCGTCGTGGCTCACGCGCGCCGAGGGAGCGGGCAGTGAATTCCTCCCGAGCGGTCTGTCGGAGCCACGATTCAGTTCAGTCGTGCTGAACGCGTCCGCCACCAGGGTAGTTCACTCGTCTCGGTTTTCGGTTGTGTTCATCCGGCAGTTGTCAGCCGCCACCGAATGCTCCAGGCAGGGACAATGATCTCCGTTGGACAGTCTCTTCCACAATCCACGCTTTGGGAATCGTTGGAGTTCGGCGAAGCGTGTCCTCTAGCGCCGAGCCCGGTGAACGTCGTCGATGCGGCCGCTGGCAAGCGTATCGTGATTTTCGGTTTGCCCGGGCCCTACACCCCGACCTGCTCGGCCAAGCACGTCCCCGGATACCTGCAACGATTAGACGAGTTGAAGCGCCTCGGGGTCGACGAGGTGTGGTGCGTATCTGTCTCTGATGGCTATGTCATGGCCGCCTGGGGGCGGGAGCAGGGCACCATGGGCAAGATCCGTATGCTCGGTGACGGCAACGCCGAGCTCACGCGTGCGCTCGGCCTCGAGAACGACAGTTCGGCGTCGGGGATGGGCGTGCGATGCAAGCGGTTCTCCATGCTCGTCGATGACGGGGTGGTGAAGTCTCTGAACGTCGAGCAGCCTCGCAAGTTCGAGGTCAGCGATGCAGATACGATGGTCGGTCAGTTGAGCTGAGTTGCTCGAAGGGGCGCGCCCATGGCTGTCGCGGCAATCATGTTGATTGCCGCGACAAATCAACAACCCCGAGCACCGAGCTGCGAGCAAGAGTGCCCGAACGTGGCCCCGAAAAACGCCCTCACTCCCGCTGGGGCGGTTTTTCGGGGCATTTCCGTGCATTGGCAAGCTGAGTGGTGCTCTCAGGCTCTGTTCAAGACCAGCGGCGTGCGCCCTTCAGACGAGGATGTCGTCGATGATTGTCGGCGTATGGCGGAATCGGGGATGGTTGCCCGAGCCCATCCCCGTCTCCAAGCCGTAGGGTTTCAACGCTGTCTCGTACAGGTCGATGATGTTGTAGACCTCGTCGTTGAAACCGGCGCGGAAGTGGCCGTTACCACCCGCGATCGCGTGGAAGACACCTTGGGGAATGTGGCCGGTCGTGTTGCCTCCGCCACCGTAGTCCGTGCCGACGATGACCAAGGTGTTGTCGAGGACGGTCTTGCCGTTGGCTTCGAGGTAGTTCGGATCGTCGAACGACATGAGGGCGTGAGCGAGGTTCACTTGAGAGAAGTGTTGGTGCAGCCGAACCTTCTGCCACTGATTGTTGTGGAAGTAGTGGTCGTGCGGGCTCGTCCCGGGCAAGTCGGCGGTGAAATTGATGCTTTCGCCGAGCGCCTCGTACGTTCCGCGGTAACCGACGTGCCCGCCAGCCCCGACGAACAACATGCTGCCGAAACGCAGCACATCGCAGCGCAAGGCGAGCGCCATCAGTTCACCCTGAAGCTGGAAAGCGGCGCCGAAATCCGTGTGCTCGATGACCGGGGCGCTGCCACCGGCGCCGCCTTGCTCCTGTTCGTAGGGAATGTCGTTACCTGGATCAGTGACGTCACTCGGGACGTTGCAGACTTCCTGCGCGATTGCGTCCTCGACGGCTGCTTCCACCGGAGCCACGCGCTGCTCGATCCCTCGGATGTTGTCCAGGTGAACGGCGAGCTTCCCCTTCGAAGTTGCACCCAAGGGCGAACGATCTTGCGTGTAGTGCCGGTAGTCGTCCATCACCGCGTCGAGGATGCTGCGGCGCATGTGCCGTTCTCGGACGAGCGTTGGATCGGTTGGGGCGTCTGGATCTCGAGTCTGATCGTTCTCGATCGCGGTGCCGAAAAACTGTTCGAAGATGCGGCTCGGCCGCCGCTCGGGGCGCTCGCCGGGACTTCCGTCGAAGTTCCAATGGCGTGTGTATTGGGAGACCGAACCCGTGCGGAACCACATACCCACGGACTTGGATCCTAGCCGGGTCGGAACTCCGTCGGGGTGTAGCGCTTGCTTGACGAGTTGCTCGATGGACGGACCCGATGCCTGGTACTCGCGCGCCTGCGGGTCACCAACGAACACGACGTCGCCGATCTTGAAGTGCGGCTCGCCCGATCCGAAGTCGTGGGCGTGTTGGAGCTCGAGGTTCGTGAAGATGGCCATCTTGTCGGCCAGCGGCGCGTAGGGCTCCAACGGTCCTTCGAACTTCTCGAGACACTGGTCACGCGGGATCCCCAGTCCGAAGAACATCGTGATCAACCGCATGGGAGTCGCTTGTTCCTGTGCAGCCAATTTGCGTGGCCGCATCTCTTCCAAAAACGGCAGCCCGATGGACACGGTTCCGAGCCCGTGGAGGAATGTTCTGCGCGAAAGTATTCTGGTCATGGGTTACTGTCCTCCTCCGGCGGTCGTATCTTCCGCGGGGGCGGACACCTTGATTGAGTCGAAGATGGGGCTGCCGATGACGGCCGAGACCATCGCTCCGAGGGTTGCGCCGGAGGCCAAGTACTGCGCGCCAACGGTTTCTGCGTGGGCTCTGACTAGCGGATCGGGGCTGTGTGCAGTCGCAAAATCGAGGAAGTGTTCGGTCATGCAGCGCTGAACTTCCTCTTGGGTCGCCAGGATCTGCATGTACTCGGCGAAGTTGCTGTAGTGAGGTGCGGTCGCCTCGGCGGCGATGGGCACCCAGCCTTCGAGGCTCAGCGGCTTGCCGGCCGCGTCCGCTTCGCCCACGTAGCGTCCGGCTCCGTCGAAACGGGAGAACCCGAAAGCGAAGGGTTCGAATTGCGCGTGACACCCCCAACATTCGACTCGCTGTTTGCGGATGGCTACCTTCTCGTGTTCGTTGAGGCCCGTCGTATCGGCATTGAACTGTTCGAGTGCATCTTCCAGCCCCATGGGGAAGGCAACCGGATTTTGGCACAGCAAGCGCTCGAGCAGATACTTGCCGCGGTTGACGAACGACCCGACTTCGCGATCGCCCATGCCCGCGATGACTCCCGGATGGGCCATGATGCCAACCCGTTCGGGAAGCTGGCTGACGTCGAGCAGGCGTGTCGATGCCGACGTCCCCACTGGCGTCCCCGATTCGGGGGGGACGCCGAGCAGCTCGGCGACGACGGGATTGATGACGAACTCTCGAGTCGTGAACAGCTCCGCGACGCTGCGTTGGGCGTCCCAGAAATGATATTGGAACGTCGCGACGATCGAATCGTGGAGCGCTTGCCGTTGCTCGTCCGTTGCGCCGTCGAACGCAGCCAAGCGCGCACGGCTGAAATCGGTGATGAACGCTTCGGTGAAGCGCTGAGCTTTCGGATCGGCCAGCATGCGCGCAACTTGCGCCTGCAATCCGGCTTCGGTTTCCAAGGTGCCGTTCGCCGCCGCTGCGCGCAATTCGTCGTCGGGAACGCTCACCCAGAGGAACGCTGCCAAGCGCGCCGCGAGCTCGTTGCCCGTCAATGGGCGTTCTTCATCTGGGGTGCCCAGGGTTTCGTTCTCGAATCGGAACAAGAACGCGGGTGCCTGCAGCAGCGATGCCACGACCCAGCGCGCGGCCTCGTCGAAGTCGGCGCCTTGGTCCAGCGCATCCGCGAATACATCGCTGTAGAGCGTCGACTCGCGATCGTCGAGGGGACGTCGGAACAGGCGTTGTCCTATGTCAGCGGTCCAGGCCGCGCCGCAGTCGACGGTTGCGTCTTGGCAGACCGCGAGCTTCTCGGCCAACGCCGCGACGTCGACACGCTTGCTGACGCTCGAGGCGACCTCGAAGTAGGCGAGCGTGTGCTGCTCGGTCGAGGTTTGCTTGTCGGCGTAGTGCTTGAACACGCCGTCGCCGGTGTCGTTGGGCAGGCCACCCACGTTGGGATCCAGCTCGTCTGCGCTGAGGTCGACACCGAGGACGTCGAGCACGCTGTAGCGGTATTCGTGCTTACCCAGCCGGGCTGCTAGGCCTTCGCGGGGGCTGAGCACACCGTCGAACTGCGCCCCGCCCATGCCGCCCGTGCCGAACTCCGGAGACAGGCTGCTGCCGCCCCCTGCTCCCGGGCTTCCGACGCCGGGGCTGAATGGGCCACCGGAACCCGGCCCCGGCAGGTCGCCCTGCCCGCTCGGGCCGCCTGCACTTGGTGCCTGGTCGCCCGGCGCACTGAGCGACCCACCCGGCAACCCGGTGCTTGCGGAGGTGAGTTCTTGCCCACATGCGAGTGCTGTGAGCCCGGCCGTTACTGCCCAAAGCAGTAATCCGGAAGCGCGATCGAGGGTGCAAGGCATAGCTGTTTCATAGGCATGCCTCGGCAACCTCCGATCTTCCCAGGAAAACGCACCGGAAC
Organism: Deltaproteobacteria bacterium; assembly: GCA_003235365.1. GTDB lineage: Bacteria > Myxococcota_A > Polyangia > Polyangiales > Polyangiaceae > SZUA-265. Next base: position 4,225 of record QJWJ01000312.1, on the reverse strand, counting down.
GTCCATTGATACGCTGAGATCTGGAAGTCTGCCGGGCAGTTGCAACGAACCCCGCGTCAGATTGAACGGCGCTGGATTTCGACCCCCGAGCTACCGCGGACACGTTGATTGCCGGCCGCCTGGCGCGTTGCGTTGCGACCGCTACGCGCGGCGCTTTGGGGACTCGAGCACGCCCACCGACATAGCGGCACGGGGCGTACGCGCAGTGAGTGGCATCACTGGGCGATACAGTTCTCTCGCATGACCATCCAGGTCGCTTCGCGATGGCCTCCGCACCTCCGCACCTCCGCACCTCCGCGTGAGGCCTGGATTTGGCTGCCGTCGGTGCATCCGATGGGTCCTCGGTTGCGGCACTCACCGCCGGCGCGGTGGGGTTTCATCCCCGTGGGGGGGAACGCTTAGGAGGTCGCGCAGCCGCTTGCGACCATCGCAAGGTGCGCGCCCTGACGCCCGTGCCCGGAGGATCTCCCCGATTGGGCCAAATCGCAGACGCACGGAATTCGAGTGAAGTCGCTCATGCACGTTGTGGCTGAAATCGATCGAGAATACGCTATCGCCGCTTTTCGCTGCGATCTCCGGATGATCCCGGCCTCCTTCTGCAAACGCGCCGTTCCACGTCGTGCGCAATGCTTCACCCGCACGCCGCAAGTACTGGCCCTGCGGCACAGGTGCTGCGAATGTCGTGGAGAATGACGACGTCGCCAGCCCTGTTGGAAGACAAGTATGGTCGACCGCTCACCGGCGCCAGCTGGTCGGGCCTCCCCTTACGCGCCAACGAGTTCCCGGCGTCCGGGATCGTGCACGACCTGTTCGGCGAAGACGACGCCGTCCTCGTGTGGACCGGCGCAACGACTGAGGTGACCATTGACGGGGCCAAGTCTGATGCCGTCGGGAGTGCTGAACGGCGTCACCGCTTCACTCGGCATTCGGGCATGATCGATCTGTTGCCACGTGGTACCAGCATGAAGGAAATCCAGTGGTCGGGCGGCGTGACGTCGTGCACGGCGATCGCGCTACCTCGTCAGGTCACCAGGCAACTGATGAGTGGCTCCGACGACGGGCTCGATGCGAGGCGCGGCCCGCGCTATGGGCTGATCGACGCGCACGTGGTCGATCTTGCGCGGCGTCTCCAGGAACAAGTGGACACCAACTTTCCTCTCGGCCCCGTCTACGTTCAGGGGATTTCACTCGCTTTGGCCGCCTACGTTGCGGCGCGCTACGGGGCCTGTGCCGAGCCCGTCGAGCCGCAAACCGGGTTCAACGACGTGCAGCGCATGCTCCTCGTCGACTACATCGAAACTCACGTGTCCCTGAATGTCGGCTTGTTCGACCTGGCGAGCCTCGTGGGATACAGCCCCGATCACTTCACGCGCCTGTTCAAGCAGTCGTTCGGCACGACACCCCATCGCTACGTTCTCGAACGTCGGGTGGCGCGCGCAAAGTCGATGCTGCGGGAACGCGGTCGTTCGATTGCCGATATTGCACTGGACTGCGGCTTTTCCGGGCAGACCCACCTGAACGTCGTGTTCAAGCGACTGACGGGGTCGACGCCGGGCGCCTATCGAAAACGCTGATCTGTCAAGAAGACCACTGGGCGCTTGGAGCATGCGACTCGTCGCTTCAGGCCACCGCTTGCCGCTCGGCTACTGCATCTCGCACACGCCGTCCACGCAGTGCGCGAGAAACTGCACGGGTGGGCATGCCGCGCCCGGATTCTCGCAGCCAGCGGCTTCGAACTCGCTGCACGCCCATCGCTCGAAATCATCGAGACGGGTTTCGATCCCGGTGCGTTCAGCGTTGGATACGGCGACGTTCGCGCAGACGTCTCGGCACGCCATGTGGAGGCTGAGCACGCTACAGTCCGCGTCTGCCGAACAGGTGTGCTCGACGGCATTGGCGATCGCCCGTGACTTGTCTGTCAGCCACTCGTCAGCTTTCTCACATTGGTACAGCTCGACGCAGCTACCTTGTTCACACGTGGGGATCCACGGGTTGCGCTGAGCGCACTCGGGAAACTGGAACGAACACTGTGCTGCGACCAAGGGAGCGCATTGCAGCTCGTCGAGTTCCTGGAGCTTCGCTCGGGTGTCGCTGAGAGCGTCGACTGCAATCGGGTAGTCGTAAGCACAGAAATCCTGGGAGCAGTCGTTGTCGAAGCGAATGCGCGTGCACTGAGTGTCGTCACTGCATGACGTATCGACGGCCGCTGCGATCATGGCTTGCTTGGCGTCGTGCTCTTCGCTCTTGCTCTCGCAACTGAATTCGACTTTGGCGGCATCGACGCACTGACCTTCGAAACACGTCGCGACGGGAGGTTCCACACAGTCCGCGCTCACCAAGTACGGCTCGCATTCGGGGTCGCACTGGTCGCGCAGAGCGTCGATGTCGCTCTGTGCCTGCTCGAGCTGGTCGACCGAGGTGATCCAGGTTCGGCACGGATTGCCGGGGCACGGGCGACCCCACGGCGTGCCGGCCGCGACGCAATCGGTGTCGGTGGTGCACGAGGCAGCACCGAGCAACGCATCGAGCTGCGCATCCAAGCGCTTGCCGTCCTCGTCACAGCGTTCGACTATCGATCCGTCGTCCGTCGTGTCGTCGTCGGGAAGCACCGTGTCGTCCGGCGCAGGCCCTTCGTCGTCTGGCGTGGATGGTTCATCGTCAGTGTTCGTCGTCGAATCATCTGTCGAATCGTCGGTGCTCGAATCATCCGTCGCATCATCGGTATTCGTCGTCGAATCATCCGTCGCATCAGCGCCGCTGATCTCGATGCTCTTGCCGCCGTCGATGCCGACTTCGTAGTCGTCGTCGACACTGCCTTCCAGGAACACCTCGAAGGCTCCATTCTCATCCGCCTGGTCGGTGGCCTGGGCACCGTTGTCCGTGTTTCGGACACGAACCTCGGTCCCGCCGGGAACTGCACCGGATCTACCCACGACTCGCACTCCCTCACCGTCGGCGATGACCTCGACTCGGTCGCGAGCGATCACCGGTGGATTGCCCGTCTCCGTGCCCTGCCTGGTTTCGGCCGTGTTGGCACCACAGGCGCTCGTGACGGCGAACGTCGAGGCGCACACGACGAGCCAAAGTGCACTAGCAGTGCGGGAGAAAAGAACGCGTCTATTGGACTTCATGATCACTTCCTGTTTGCCTTTGTCGGCTGGAGCGCGTCGCGCTTGGGGGCGTCTGGTTTTGCGGAACTCTTGATCGGATGCGATACGGGAAAGAGTTGAAAGTTCAGTTGCACGACCTGGTTCGGTTCTGGTTCCGACTCGGCGAGTTCGAGTAACTCGCGCCGCAATTCGACGAGGCGCGTCTTGAGCCGATGCAGTCCCGACGGACCGATGCTCAGCGTGAGCGACGAGATGTCGCGTTCCTCGCGCGATACGGTTTCCATCGACGAAATGGCCTGTTGCATCATCTCGGCGTGATAGCTGCGGATGTGCATGCCCGCGGTCTCGGGTCCCGTCGACACGACGGCGCGCCGCTGTTTCAGTCGACCGTCTTCGGTCACGTCGAGCAAGCCCAGCGTCACCAGACTGCTGATTGCGCGGCGCACCTGGCTGGGGCGCACCGTCGGTCTGAGTATCGCGGCGATCCAATCCGGGTCGTTGCGGAATCCGTCGCAGCGCACGAGCTCCCGCAGCACCGGCGTGTACCAGTTGCCGTGATAGTCGGCTTCGGCGACCTCGACGCGCTGGGCCTTTCGGTAGCGGCGGAATGCCCGGAGCTTTTCGTGCTGGGCGACACGCTCTTGCTGTGATTGAGCCTGATTGAACGCTACCAACGTTTCGAAGTAGTCAGTCGCTTCTGGGCCGAGTTCGCAGGCGCTTGCGAAACGCGCGGCCATGGTGGGGCTGAGGTTGCGCTTGCCATCGATCACCAGGCGCAGGTAGTTCGGCGCGCCGAGCCCCGCCGCTTTGGCGAAGGCGCGGTAGGAGTAGCCTCGGGCTTTCTTGGCCTGATAGTAGTCGGTCAGGTAGCGGCGATAGTCTTGGTAACGAAAGACATCGATGGTCGCTTTGGGGCGGACGGCGTCGCTGGACACAGCTTCGTGGTCCCATGCCGGAGTTGTCTGGTCAACGCGGCTTTTCCACTTTCAGTATTCAGAAGAATACGAAGCCTCGTTGCTGTGCGTTCCTAACTATATGAAATTACGTTAAAAATACTACTGGTGATGGGGCCGTTGTAACCATACCCGTGGACTCAGTCGCCATTTGGGAGCGCT
>QJWJ01000182.1 GCA_003235365.1 Deltaproteobacteria bacterium | reverse complement strand
GATCCCCAGCTGGATCCTTTTCGGTTCCGAAGGTGGATTCCCACGAGCCCGACGCATGGGCACACTCGAGCGCGTTGCACTGTCAGGGAGTGAACGACACGGAGGCGCGGCACTCGCGCACCTCGAGGGAAGCGTCACCGAAGGCGCTATGCCCCCAGAAAACGCGCTTGGCGATGACCGACCCCCACTGCCCCCCGTCCAAGGTGCTGTTCATCGATGCAAGCCCCAGCTTGCTGCGCGAAATAGTCACGCAAACCGCCGAGCAATTGGGCGGTTACACCGTGCACGTCATCGACGCCCCACACGACGTGGTCTCCGAAACGACAGCGCTCGACGGAAGCTCGACGCCATCGCCCGATGCGATGTTGGTTGAACTCGACGACGACGAAGTACCACGTCGCTTTCAACTGCTGAGGGAACGCTGGCCGGACTGCACGATTGTCGGAGTCATGAACGACGGCGCGCAAGCCCTCTTCTGTGTGCCCGACATCGGCATCGATCAGCTTCTCCGTACACTCCGCGCGGCCATGGGAACATGAACTCACATACTCCTCTTCCACGCGCCAGAGCCTCAGGCTCGAACGACACACGACCAGCTAGTGTCCCGAACGCGGAGTTCGAGACGAATGAAGCGGATGTGCCCTCGAACGAAGGCAAGCGCATCGGCGCGACGTTCGCGTTCAGGACACGAGAACCACGCGGCCGAACCTCGGTTCGCCCCAACGTCCGGTAACCGCCGCTCGATCGCGGCCCAATACAACGAGGAAATGACATGGTTTCGATGCTCCATCCAGGTGTCTACGTTCAGGAGATCCCGAGCGGTTCGCGATCGATCGAAGGTGCTCCGACGAGCACGGCGATCTTCGTTGGAGAAACGGAGCGCGGTCCCATCGGGCCGACTCGCGTACGCGGCAAGAGTGAATACCAACGCCTGTTCGGAGGATTCTTGCGAATTCGGGGCGGCACTGCCGTGCCGTTGCTCATGCCTCACGCCATCGCCGGGTTCTTCGAAAACGGCGGAGGAGAAGCGTACGTCCTGCGGGCGATGAACGACTTCGCTACGGCTCTGACCTCGAGTCGGCCCGCTGTCAACGGATTGGCGATTTCCGCTTCTTCACCAGGGGTGTGGGGCGACAACGTCGGTGTCACGCTAGCCCGCGCGACAAACGGGGACCCCAATCGGTTTCGCATCGTGGTCGCGTACACGGCGCCAACGCTCTCCGGCGCCGGCATCGCCGAACTCGTCGAGGACTGGGATCGCCTGTCAATCGACGCCACGGACGAGAACTACGTGATCGACGTCCTTCGTCGCAGCAGTTTCGTGCGCGGTGCGGTCTCGACGCCTCTATCGACGTTCGCACCCGGCGACCTCGACGATTCCAGCGTCGCGCCGACCGACGCCGCCTTGCTGGCAAGCGGTGTCGCGCTCACGGGGGGCAGCGGAGGAGATCTCGACCTCACGACGGGGACGAATCCGTCCGTAGCCGATCTGCTCACTCAGCGGCTCGCGGGGATCAGCGATGCAGCGTTGCTCGTCGCCGCGCCAGACCGCGCGCTACCAACGCATCCAACCGCGTTCACCGACAACCAATACGTAACTCATGGCAACGCATTCATCAACTACGTGCTGACGCGACCCCTGCAAGACCTGTTCTTCATCGGCGACCTTCCTCGCCTGACCAACGCACTGTCGCCGTCGGATGCTGCCCTCAATCATGCGCTCGGCGCCAACGGGGCAACGCAAACCACAGCCAGCAACTTCAATGCCATCTACTGGCCCCACATCGAAGTCGGCGACCCGGTGGGCGCGGGAAACGACCCGAGCGTCGTGATCCCACCGTGTGGACACGTGGCTGGCTTGTATGCGCGTACCGATGCCCGCCGCGGCGTCTGGAAGTCGCCGGCGGGTGTGGATGCCACGCTTGGGGGCGTCCGAGCGTTGGACTTCCAAGTGCTGGACACTCATCAGGACAACCTCAATCCCAACGGGATCAACGCCATCCGACGCATCCCATCCTCGGGATTGACAGTATGGGGAGCGCGCACCCGGCAGCCGAACAGCGAGTGGCGTTACGTCCCCGTTCGGCGCACGGCGATCATGCTCCGCAAGAGCATTTACGACGGCATTCAGTGGGCTGTGTTCGAACCCAACGACGCGGACCTCTGGGCAAGTCTGCGAGCCACGGTCAAAGCGTTCATGGAAACTCAGTTCCGGAACGGCGCCTTCTTCGGGGCCACATCCAACGAGGCGTACTTCGTCAAGTGCGACGCAGAAACGACGACTGAGATCGATCGCGCCGCTGGCATCGTGAACGTGCTGGTGGGGTTCGCTCCGCTGCGTCCCGCCGAATTCGTCGTGATCAAGCTCAGCCAGAAGGTTGGCCAGGTTTCCTGAGCCCCAGAACCAATCGAGAGGTAACATGCCGCAGTTCGCCACAAACAGTCATCGACTCGACCCCTACAAGAACTTCAAGTTTCGCGTGAAATGGGATGGCCGCGCCGTCGCTGGGCTCTCCAAGATGTCCGCGCTCAAACGAACCACCGAAGTCATCGAGTGGCGCGAAGCCGGGGGCCCCTCCATCGTTCGCAAACTGCCCGGGCGAACCAAGTTCGAGCCGATCACCCTCGAGGCGGGATTGACCCACGACACGCAGTTCATGGAATGGGCGGATCAAGTCAACCATCCCCAAGGCGATGCAGCGATGTCGCTGAAGAACTACCGCAAGGAGGTGCTCATTTCCGTGCACAACCTCCAAGGCGCCGAGGTGATGGCGTTCAAGCTCAAGCGAGCCTGGGTCTCGGAGTTTCAGGCGCTTCCTGAAATGGACGCCAACGCCAATGCAGTAGCCATCGTCACTCTGAAGCTCGAGATGGAAGGCTTCGAACGCGACGGCGACATCCAAGAACCGGCGGAGAGCTGAACGGCAACGCCATGGTTTCCCATCTCGGTTCAGAAGCGCTCAGTGCACACCGGGTCGACAGCCCGTTTCGATCTCCTCGTGCCCCTGCGGGAACGCCCCCGACGGCTTCCACCGTCGCAGAACGGTCCATGCAACGACGCAACCTTTCGCTTGGCGGAGGGCTCGCACTGCGCGCGATGACCGGATACGAGGAGGAGTTCCTCGAAGCGCACCTGGCTGAGTCGAATACCGTCGCTCTGTGCAACGAACTGGTCGCACGCTGTCTGGTTCCGCCGGGCCAGGACCACGCGGGGGCAATGGAGACGGTGCTGAGTTGGTCTCCTGCGAAACGAGACGAAGCATTGGTCGAATTGCGACGGCTGTCGTTGGGCGAGACTGTTTGCTGTGAAGTTTCGTGCGTGAAGTGCACGGTGGTCAACGAGGTGACGTTCGATCTGTCGACACTGCCGCCAGTGCCCGGCGAGAGCGCCGAAAGCGTCGACTGTGAACTGGATGACGGGCGACGAGCGTCCCTGCGACCCATCAACGCCGCCGATCAAGCGGCCTTGGTAAGCCGAGTCTTCGCCACGACAGCCGAACGCTCGACCTGGCTGCTGTCACGGACCTTGCGGACCGTGGGCTCCGACGTGGGACCCTTCTCGGAAGACCAGGTGCGCGCCATGCCGGTCGCCGTCAGGAATTCGTTGAGCCGCGAGCTCGCCAATTCGACGGCCAAGCTCGATCTGACGATGGGGGTCTGTTGCCACGATTGCGGCCACGAGTTCAGCGCGCCGTTCGACATCGTGAGTTTTTTTTTGCCGAGCTTGGGGGGCGACTGGTGAACCTCCTGCGCGACGTGCATGATCTGGCGCTGAGTTATCACTGGAGTGAGCGGGAGATCCTCGCTCTGACCTTACCGCGGCGCATCGCTTACCTCTCGCTCCTCGAGGAAGCCCGCGACGCAGCATTGACGTCCGCGCTGAACGGAGGCAGTGCGTGAGCGACATCGCGGATGC
>QJWJ01000106.1 GCA_003235365.1 Deltaproteobacteria bacterium | reverse complement strand
AGAAGATGCGCTGGTCCTGAACGGCCGCAGCAGTCCAGTGGGCGCTGGATGGGGCATCGAAGGCGTCAGCAAGCTCCACAGCCTGCCGGACGGTGGTGTGCTGATCGTCGAAGGCTCCGGTGACTACCAGCGCTTCAAGATGCCGACGAGCCCCGCCGGCCTGAGCACTGGCGGGCAGGTTGTCGACGGCCTTTTGCCGGCGTCGCTTGTGCTGGGGAGCACCGAATGTCGCAACCGGCTGCAGGTGTTCGCCGAACAGCTGGGGTTGGTTCTGCCGACCGACGTCAACGTCGAGGTCACCAGCAGTGGCCCGGTGAATACGCCCCAGGACTTGTCGCCCGGAGTCTTGACCGCGGGAACCCGGGTCAACGTCTTTGTCGTGCATTTCGACCCGGACGGCTCGAATACTCGCACCGCCGCGGGCTCGGTCACCTTCGGGCAAGACGTGCTGGGGCTGATCATCACTGACGCGGAGCTCGCCGCCAGCGACGCCACTGTAGGCGACCCTTCCACGAGCTATCCAACCGTGGCGCAGCGCGAGTTCGAGCTGACGGGACAGGACACCCTCGACCTCGACCCTTCCCTACGGACGTTGACGCTGACGACCCAGGCCACCACCGCGATCGACGAGGTGCGGGTTATCACCGCCAGCGACGGTGCCGAGAGCTTGCCGCTACTCCTGGACCGCTTCGACTGCGAAAACAAGGGCGCCACGCAGAACAGCTACACGGCCTTCCGCAACTTCACCGTGACCAGTGGAGAGGTCGACCTGCAGGGCACCGAACGAAGCGCGGGACTCGACGGGGGCAGCTCTGCCCGGCTGCAGAGCATCGCGCTCGACCTCAGTCCGGGTCGCTACACCCTGCACTTCACCTTGAACAACCACGGAACCGGTACGGCCGCCGACAACCAGGTCGAAGTCAGCCTCGGCAGCGCCTATTGGGAACGCTTCACCATGACCGAGGGCCAGCCGACCCTCGTGGTAAGCCGCCCCATCCAACTGGCGGCCGACCTGAGCGCATCGCTCGTATTCGACCACACCATCACCAGCGGAGACGACGCCGGCATTTCCGTGGACGACATCTCGCTCGCGCCGGCGCAATACGTAGCGCCCGAAGGAGACTACTCCTCTCTCAAACGCCTAGCCGGCGGCGGCCATCGCCGAACCTTTCGCGACGGCACGACGGAGCACTACGACAGCAGTGGCTTGCTGGCCTCCCGCACGGATACCAATGGCAACCAAACAAGCTACGGATACGAGGCTGGAAACCTCACGACAATCACCGACGCGGAGAACGGACAGACGGTCTTCGCGTACGTGGCTGGACGACTGCAGAGCATCACAGACCCAGCCATGCGGCAGAGCCTCCTGACGCACGATGCCGACGGCAACCTCACCGCGATCCAGCTGCCCGATGACAGCACCCAGGCCTTCGGCTATGACAGCCGCCATCTGATGACGAGTGAGACCGACCGGCGGGGTCTCACAACCTACCGGCAGTTCGATGCCACCGGCCGCATCACGGGCGTCACCTTGCCAGACCAGGCGACTCGCCAGATCTCGCCCAGCCAGTGCGTCGGCTTTGTGGACCCGAGCTCGAGCGCGGGAACACAACAAGACCCCGCGCCCATTGTGCGTCCCGAAGACGGAAACGCCGTCTACACCGACGCCGAGGGCAGAGCCCAACGCTACACGATCGGCGCCTTTGGAAGCGCCACGCAAATCGTGGATTCAGCGGGTCTGATAACACTCATGCAATACGACGGCGATGGCAACCTGACAAACGTCGTCTACCCCAGCGGGCAAGAGTTTACGCTGAGCTACGATGCCCGCGGCAACCTGCTCACGCGCACCGACGAGACCCTCGGAGGCACGACCGCGTTCACCTACGAGCCCAACTTCAACCGCGTAGCCAGCATGACCGACTCGCGCGACGAAACCCTGCTCTTCGGCTACGACAGCGCCGGCAACCTTACGAGCACGACATGGCCAAGCGGCCGACAGTCCACGATCGAATACCTGGCCGACGGCCGCATCGACTCCATGACCGACCTGCTTGGCACGCAGACCCACTTCTTCTATGACGCGACAGGAAACCTCGAGCGTCTTGAGCGCGGTGGCGGCGTCGAGCAACGCGTGACCGTGTTCGGTCGCAATGCCAGCGGCAAGGTCAACGCGATCACCGACGCAGAGAACCACCTCACCACCATGACGCTCGACCCACACGACCGGGTGACGCAGGTGCAGCGGGACGATTCGACCCAGATCGCCATGAGCTACGACGCCGAGGACAACCTGCAAAGCCTGACCCCACCGGCCAAGCCACCACACGATTTCGTCTACGACAGCCGCAGCAGGCAAGCCAGCTACACGCCCCCTGATGCCGGCGATTTCGACCCCACCACGCAGAACCACTACAACGCCGAAAATCAGCTAACCGTGGTGGAGCGCGCCGATGGGCGCAGCGTTGCGATGACCTACGACGGTGCCGGGCGCCTCGACACCACGACGATCGGTCGCGGGCTCTACGACACTGACTACGATCCGACGACCGGTCAGGTCAGCCAGATCGTCGCACCTGACGGCAGCAGCTTGAGCTTCAGCTATCTTGGCGACCTCGTCGAAACCATGACCTGGGCCGGCACGGCCGCGGGTAGTGTTGGATTCGGCTATGACGCAGACGGTCGGAACGCGAGCTATACCGTCAACGGCGCCACGACCATCGCCTTCACCTACGACCAGGACGGCCTGCTGACCAACGCCGGCGCGCTGACCTATGGCCGCGACGCTGGCTCCGGCCTGATCGAGGACTCCACCCTCGGCAACCTCACCACAGGCATGACCTACAATGCCTTCGGCGAGCTCGACACCTGCGAGGCCCTCTACGCCAGTGCCAGCCTCTATGCAGTCGACTACACGCGTGACAAACTGGGACGCATCGTGGACCAGACGGAAGTCATCGAGGGAAGCACGTCAGCGGTGCACTACGAGTACGACGAGGTTGGGCGCCTGCACGAGGTCACCGAAGACGGCATGCTCGTGGCGACCTACGAGTACGACGACAACGGCAATCGCATCAGCGTGACCACGGCCAGCGGCACGACGGGCGCCAGCTATGACGTCCAGGATCGGCTCTTGAGCTACGGCGATCTCGCCTACGAGTACCTCGAAAGCGGTGAGCTGCTGAGCAAGACCGACACGGCCACTCAGCAGACCACCATGTACGACTACGACGAACTCGGCAATCTGCTGAGCGTCGCACTGCCGGACAACACGATCATCGACTACGAGATCGACGCCCATAACCGCCGTGTAGGGCGCCGCGTCGATGGCCAGGTCACCCAGCGCTGGCTCTACAAAGATCAGCTCAACCCCGTGGCCGAGCTCGACGCCTCCAATAACGTCGTCAGCATCTTCGTCTACGGCGCCAAGAGCCATGTCCCCGAGTACATGGTGCGCGGCGGCGCGACCTACCGCATCGTCAGCGACCAGGTCGGCAGTGTCCGCCTTGTCATCGACACCGCGACCGGCGTAGTCGCCCAGCGCATTGACTACGACGAGTTCGGAAACGCCACGCTGGTGACCGGGAGCTGGGATTTCCAGCCCTTCGGCTTCGCGGGTGGGCTGTACGACCCCGACACCGGGCTCGTGCGGTTCGGGGCGCGGGATTATGATGCGGTGACGGGGCGGTGGACGGCTAAGGATCCGATCTTGTTCGAGGGCAGGCAAGCGAATCTCTATCTGTATGTGAGAAATGATTCCGTAAACGGCGCGGACCCGAACGGTCTTGAAGAGGTCTGCGGACCGAGGGTGGATCGGCAGCTGTGTCTCGAGGAGGCCAACCAAATCTACAACGAGTGCAACGCTCCCTGTTTTGCTGATGAGCGCTCATCCTCTGAGGCCGAGCAGTGCGGCCGA
>QJWJ01000224.1 GCA_003235365.1 Deltaproteobacteria bacterium | reverse complement strand
GTTACCAGCGATCGCAGTCGATCGAGGCAGGGCGCTTCGGGCTCGACGCCCGCGTGAAGCAACTGCGTGATCTGATCGCCTGCCGTTCCCCCTGGGTCGAAACGAGCGAGCCCACGACCGGTGGCAGGCGCCGACAGGAATGGAAAAAAGAGTTCCGCGCTGAGCCCGTAACGCCGACAGAACGCCGGGTAGCGCTCCTTGCGGGTCGTCGTTTGCTCGGCGAAGTGCTGGAGGGTTTCGAGCGATGGCGCCGCCACGAAGCTCTCGACGGCGGAACACAGTGCTTCGCCGAAGTGCTCCGGGGTGAGCTCCTCCTCAACCGGTTCGGGCGGCTCGTTACTCGGTGCTGCCATCTCGAGCACGAGATCGGCGAAGGCGTGAATACTGTCCGTCGAGCCGTTGCTCGCGAACTTGGCCAGCTTGACGTGAGGAAACCAGAACGAGCGGGTGTTTCGCAGTCGAAGGATCGCATCGGTCTGCTCGTCTCGACCGAGGGACTGGATGGAACCGCTCAGCCCGGCGGCAGTCTCGAACGAGACCCACTGCACGCGCCCACCGGCCAGAGCGATGATGGTTTGCCCGAGGTAGGCGCCCAGCGCCCGCACGCCCAGGGCGGCGCGAAGTTCGGCAAAGTTGCTCTCCAGCCAGCGAAGCGAGTCGACGGACCCGTCGAGCTGGGTGGAGTGAACCTGCGCAACCTCTGCCAGGCGGACCATGGACGCTGCCACTTCGTCGTCGTTCACGCACCAACGATGGAAGAGACGGCGACGGACGACCAGAGAATCCGTCCAGGACCGACACAAAGGCGGATGTCACTCAATGGCTGGGCTTCAAGTCGGAGTGCACCGCGGAGGGGTGGTGTGGTCGCCGCCTCCGTCACACGCGAGCGATCATGCTTCACCGTGTGTCACCTTCGCCCAATCCTCGGCCCCCAGTTCGTCTCGCGCCGGTCTGAAAGAAAAAAGGAGACCTACCAAGGCCTCCTTCTTCTTCTACTCAACCGCTGAGCCCCGCTTCCGGGACACATGGCGTGTCGTCACTGACTGACGAAGGTCGTCACGCTCATGGACGGTAGCGCTGCTTGAAGCGTGCCGTCCGTGACGGGAACTGCTGCACCCTCTGCCCAGTTCTCGGACGCGGTGGTGGCGTAGGGAACCATCGCAGCGGGTACCGTTCCGCCCGAGATGGCGATCGGGACATCGACGGCCCCCCCCGTCTCGTTGATCGCTACGATGACGACCTCGCCATTGTCGCCCTTGTATGCCGAAACCAAGACCTTGTCTGGGGAGGGACCGGCAACCCGCACCGCGTGGAACACGTCGGGGCGGATGTACCGACTGAAGTTACCCATGGTGTAGTAGCGCTTGGTGGCGGGCGGGTCGTTGATGCTGTTGCTGAGCATCAAGCCCAGGCCTTCGTTGTTGTCGTTGAAGTACGATTTGTACCACCAGTAGAGCCAGGCCGACGCTTCGCCCACCGTCAGGGCCGAGTGGATCCAGCGCGCGACCGCGACGCCGTTTTCGATGCCGGTCGAGGGCCCCGACTCCGGCCAGTACGACACGCCGGACATCTCCGTTTGCCAGATTTCCTTGTCCTTGACGCCGCCGTTGACGTCAGCAGGCCACGGATACCCCTTCTGCGTCTCGTACTCGTGCACCCCCATGATGTCGAAGGCGCTCCAGGCGGCGGGATCGCTAGCCAACCAGTGACCATAGTCGTAGCCGCCTTCGGCCAACTCCCCTCCGGCCCCACCTTTGCAGTGGCTGGCACAAGTGTCCGCGGCGGCCTGAGTGATCTCGTTCGCGAAGCAGCCACATTCCAACGGATCGGAGCTGCGGTAGCCGCCCCCTTGCAGGTTCGTTCCGTCCGGTGAAATGTTGCTCCACACGTGTTGCCACAACGAAGCTTCGGGCGCGATCATCAGAGTATCGGGTGCGATATCGTCGAAGATCGGCCCGGCCACTTTGACGAATTCCATCATCTCCTTGCCGGTGTAGACCATGGATGGGTATGCGTCCGTGAGCGGTGGATTGCACGGCCGTCCCTGATTCGGATCGCACGAAGCGAAATCGGCTTCGTTCGCAACCGACATGGCGTACAGGCCGTTGTCTCTCGCGTACTCGGCAATTCTGGTTGCCCACGCCGCGTATTGGCCCGACTCGAGGTGCCCGCCCCCGTCAATCTGCCCATTGGACTTCCATTCGGCGGGAGCGCTCCAGCACGAGCCGATGACACGGGCGCCCAGGCTCTTCACCGTTTCCCAACCACTGGGGACGTCCCGATGACCGCCGTTTTGATCCATGCCGATTCGCAGGATCGACAGACCGAGCGCATCGGCACCCTCGAGCGAGAACAGCCGGGACCAGGGAAGATCATCACGATTCGTGATCGTGGCGTTGAGACCGAAGCCCCGGATGATCTGACGGACCTCCCCGAGTTGCACGGTCAGAACGTCGGGGTCGACCGGCGGGGTACCGCCGGCGCCGCCACCAGGATCGCTGCCGCCCGCTCCGCCAGCACCTGCACCCGCGGTGCCCCCCGCGCCACTGGGGGTGGCCGGCGTTCCACCGGCGCCAGTCGGGGTTCCCGCCGTGGCGGTGGCGCCCGCGGTGGGCGACCCACCAGCGGTACCACCGGTGGTACCCATGGGACCGGTTGAGGCTGTTGGTCCAACTGGGCCAACCGTTGGCGAACCACCTGTCGTGCTGGGGCCGGTGGGAGCATCCGAAGCGATGGGCGCACTCGGAGTCGTTCCTGCGGCAGGAGTTGATGCGCTATCCGTCGCGGTCGGACTGCTGAGCGGGTCAGAAGACGAGGTGGAATCCTCGCCGCAAGCAGTGACGTAGACGCCACAAAGGAGCGGAAGAAGGGTCGGGAGGAAGAGCTGGGTTCGTTTCATCATCGGGAAAGAATTTCACGTTGGCGTGGGAGCCTCTCGAGAGGGAGTGGGCGGCTACCGGCCTACCACGTACGTGTATGCCAGGGGATCGCCGTGACGATCCCGAGAAACGGGCCGGTCGCATGACTCAACGCATCAAACGCCACCCGAAGCGGGCTGCAGCGGCTGGGCAACTCCAAACCGGCCCGGAGCGACTTCGAGCCTGCTCGCCCCGAACCGCCCCTTGGGCGCCGAGCTCGCCCCCTGCGTCAGTGCGATTGACGGCCTGGGCAAGTGCTCGGCGACCTTGGGCACCCAAGGAAATCACTTAGGATTTAGGCCTGGGGCCATTGGGCGCCCGAAGCGGTGCCGCTGCGTGGATTGTCAGAACCCTTCGAAAACCCCGTCAAAGGCCCTTGTTTTGAACGCCAGGCCATCGGGGGTCCGGTCGCGGTCAGTGATCCCAGCTGCGCAAGCCTGGGGTCGACGTGCCCAAGGTCTGTAGCGGCGCGTCGGCGGCACCGCCGATGCCCCGCCAGCGAATTGTCACGCCCCCATCGATCTTTTTCCGCAACCGCCGCTGGGCCCGACCGAGGGAGGGGCTTTCGCACGCACCTCAACTCCTGGGGTGCAGAAAGGTCGATAGGTCATGTCATTTACAACACCCCCGCGTGTATCGCGCCGCACGGCGCAGCGCGACCTCGTACGCGGCACCAAGTTCCTCAGCACGCTGAGCCGCGTTCCAGAAATCCGCGCGATCCTCGAAGAGGGCGCCGGTTACACCGAAGCAGACCACGACGAGGGTTGGAACGTGCTGCTCACCGCGATGGGTTACAATCGCAAGAGCGCTCCCACCAACGCCGCCAGTCCTTTTCCCCAGCAAGCCGCGCTGGTCGAGCTCGACGAGTGGGACGGTATCAACTTCGAACGCACCCGCGCCACGCTGCGTTACGCTTTCCCGGCGCAGCACGACTACCTGTTCCAAGGGCTCAGCGCGGGCACCGGTGCCGATGCCATCGGCAGTGTGCAGACCTACGTCGAGCGCGTGGCGGCGTTGCGCGACGGCACCGACCCCGATCGCGCCGATACGCGTGAAGCAGATCAGGCCGCTGCCGAGCGCCTCGAGCAACGCAAGATCTTCAATCGCGAGATTCAGCTGCACCTCGAAGGGCTCTTGGAGCAGGCCAAACAACTGGCTCCCGCACCGAAACGTGTGGAGAACGAAGCGCAGATCCAACAGGCATCAGATCAGCTGCACGTCTGGCTCTCCGATTGGACCGGACAGGCCCGTGCGTTCATCACGCGGGGCGACTACCTGATCCGCCTCGGGCTCAGCACGCGCAAGAGCCGAAGCGGTGCGGACGACGAAGAGGAAGAGTTCGAAGACGAAGGCACTCCGAGTGCTGACGACTCGAACGGATCGGTCTGATCGCTCGAGTCGAAGTGCCGGCCCCGAAAACTCACCCGGCTACGCTTGGAAGTCGCTCGTCCTGCCTGTCGCGGCGCGGAGAGTTCTGATCGGATCGCGCCGCGTGTATACGCGCGGTATACGCTATCGTCGCGGGTCCATCTGCGTTGGGTTGCTCGGGGCCAGGCCTACTGGCACTTTGTCGCCATGTTCCGATCCTACGTGGGGGGCGTTTCAGCGCTGATCGTCATGGTGGCGTGCGCTTGTAACGATGGCGACTCCGGCACGGGCCCGTCCGAGTCGATGGCTTCGGATACCGCGGGCTGCACCCGGCACGTGCATGCCGCTGTGTCCCTGAGGCTGCGTCCCTGAGGCTGCGTTCGTAAGGCTGTGTCCCTGACGCAGGCTCCCTGGAGCTGTATCCGTGGGAAGTGCCGGGTCACGGTCATGTCCGGAGGAGCCCGCGAACAAGCTCATTCGACAGGGGCGCACGGAAAGAGCATTCCACTCTCGTCGAGCTCTGCCGACAGTTCCTCAGCCATCTCCTGCGCCGCGACGTCGTCGAGCGACCGTTCGACGGTGAGTCGTCGACCGGTCATGGCACCCGCCTTCCACACTTCGACCAGCACGCGCTGCTCCGTATACTCGTACAAGCTCAACTTGTACTCGATCGACGTCGACGGAATCCCGTTCAAGATCCCGAGAACGCTCTCCTCGATGTCGATCACGAGCAGTGCGTCGGGAGAGAGTTGGCTCAATGGCTCCGCCACGGAAGGGTCGCGAAGGTCGTACACCACGGCAGAACTGACGATGTGAACCTCGGCCCCACTGCGCGACAACTGGGCCTCGAGCGGCTCGTGCAGCCGCTCGATCTCCAATTCTTCGATGGCTTCGACGACGACCAGCAGGCGCCGCGCGCAGAGCGTCGAGTGTTCGTCTCTGCGCACCTTGTACAGACGGGCCGAGCATGCAGCGCAGACCCAGTGTGGCAGCAACAGGCAAAGCAGAAGCAGCCCGCTCCGGCGCGTCAGCGCTTTGCGTGCGCGATTTCGAAGATGGGCGCTCAGCGTCGAGGACCGACCGCCGACTCGCCCGCCGTGCGCGTTGAGCCCACATGTCCCCCGACCGTCTCGGTTCATGTAATTTCCCCTCGCGCGTCCGATCGCTCCACAATGGCCATTTCGCGCCCTGGTGCGCTGGTCGTAGTACCCCTCAGGAGGGGCTCTCAATCAAGATGGAAAACACGGACATCGACTCATCTTGGGTACCCGCAGGGGGCAGCGGGGCACGCGCGGAGTATCGGGCCTGGGCGTCGCTGCAGGGCGCGACGGGCAACAGCATTGGTTTGGTCGTGGAGTTGTTCGCCGGCGGCGCGTGGGTGATATCGGCGACCCCGTTTCGCAGCGGAGAGATGCTGAAGGTCGTGCTGATGCAGGCCGATGGTCGAGAAGCCCACTGTCGCGCGACGGTGGCGCTCGCCGTCGGCAATCGGGTCTCGGTCAGATTCTTGGCAATGCCGCGACCCTACGTCGACGCCTTCGACTGCCTGCTCGGATCCGGTGAGTTCAGCCGCCCCATCCCGCTGGTACTCGAGACGGCGAACACGAGCACCCACGCCGCAGCCGTGGCGTAGCGGCGCGTAGTGACGGCCTTCCGTCGCCAGGTGCGGGGCACACGCAGCTGCGTTGTCAGCTCGGAGCGCGCAGGTCGTCGTGCAAGCGTGAGCCCCAACGACGAGGCTCATCGGCGAGCTCTGCATTCTCCGCGGGTTGTGCCCTCGACACCGTTGCGGTGCCGAATGTATTGCGATCGCCAGGTCATAGCCGAAGGCGGGGACGACGAGAGAGGTGGGGGGTCCAGCTGATCCCTCCCCGGACGCAGAGAGAGAGGCTACAGTTGAAGTGTGCACATCACCTTGTTGATCGATTCCATTGTTCGGCAAACGACGGTGTTGGTCGCGCAGCTAGCCACATCTGGCGGAGTACGTGCTCCGCTTTCCAAGATCGCGGACCAGGTGTTCTTGGACTTGACGGGGGAACTGGAGGCCCAAGGGGTCAGCCGCAAGGTGAGCGCGGACATGTTCGGCATGGCTTTGCGAGCGTACCGCAAGAAGATCCAGCGCCTCAGCGAGAGTTCCACACATCGTGGCCGCTCGCTGTGGGAAAGCGTCCTGGAGTACCTGGAGCAGAAACAGCTCTGCACACGTCAGGAGCTACTGTTGCGCTTTCGCAACGACGGTGAAGGGCAGATCCGAGCCGTCCTTCACGACTTGGTCGAGAGTGGGCTGGTGCTCAGCTCGGGCAATCAATCCTCTGCGATCTATCGCTGCAGCACGCCGGAGGAACAACGTGCGCTGCAGCGCGCGGGTGCCGGACTGGGCGAACTACTATGGGTGTTGTTGTACCGCGGCGGCCCATCCAGCTTGGAGGAGCTCACGCAATCCAGCGGTCGTTCAGCTGCGGACCTGTCTCCAGCGCTCGACAGACTGCTTCACGAGGGCCGTGTGCAGCAGCTGGCTGATCACCGCTACCAGGCGAACAGCTTTGCGGTGCCATTGGGAGCGCAGAGCGGTTGGGAGGCAGCGATGTTTGATCACTATCAGGCCGTCGTCAGCACGCTGTGCCAACGCCTGCAAACGCTGCCCGAGCCATCCAGCCTGGAGGATACGGTGGGCGGCAGCACATACACGTTCAAGGTCTGGGCGGAGCATCCCCACTATCGTGAGGTACTGGATTGTCTGAAGAACGCGCGGCAAGCCCTCACCAACCTCAGAGCCAAAGTGGAAGCGTACAATTTGCAGCAGGGGTCCCCAACCGAGACGCTCGCGGTGACTGTTTACACCGGGCAGGGGGTCGTGGAGCAAAGCAGTGACGAATAGCAACGAGTATCCCCTGCCGATCGCACTCGGGGTGACGCTGGCTCTTGCAGCGCGTTCACGCGGTCACCAGCACTCGAGCCCAGTGGAGCAGATATGAAACACTCGAAAACCAGACGCGCGGGCCATTGCTGTTGGCTCGTATCTCGAGCCGTGTTCTTGGTCGCCGTGGTAGGTGTGTTCGCCCCCATCCCGACCGCCTGTGGCTCCAGTGACGCCACACCGCTGGGTCCTGCGCCGCCTGACGGCGAGCCCAGCAGTTCCCCTAGTGGCGCTTCCGACGGCGAGCCCGACGACGCTGAAGGAACGACCGCAACCCCAGCCCCGGACAGCACTGCCGCGCCGTTCACTGCAGACGCGACGCCAGAGGAGCCCGCAACCGGGCCCATCGTCGTGGAAGGCGACCCCGGACCGATACTGGTCGACGATACGCCGCCGCCGAATACGGTACCTCCCGAAGGTGTGCGGGAAACCGTGGAGAGCATGGTGACGGAAGACTGTGCCAACACCGAGGTGGTAGCGGTCGACCAGACGACGTTTCAACCCGCCGATATCGTCTTCGCGATCGATACCTCGGGTACCATGAAGGAGGAACTCGGATTCATTCAAGACAACATGAATCAGTTCTCTCAGCAGATCGTCGATAGCGGCATCGACGTTCGCGTGATCATGATTGCCAGCCCCTTTGACCCGGAGTCGCCGATTCCAGAGAACCTCGGTATTTGCATCGATGCTCCTCTCGGCTCCGGCAACTGTCCCGACGACGACAACCTGCCGGGCTACGCGCACGTACCCCGCCACGTGCCGGGCTACAACGGGCTGAACGCCTTCATCGATACCTACGACCAGTGGTCGACCAACCTGCGACCAGAAGCCAGCAAGTCCATCGTCGTCATCTCCGACGACAACGCGTCGTACCCTCCCAACGACTCGGCGGCTGCGTTTACCACAAACCTGCAAGCTCTGGATCCCGAGATGTGGGCGAGCTGGACCTTCAGCGGCATCTTCGCCGCGCGCGAATGCGAAGCCACCGCCACCATCGGCACGGCGTACATCGATCTCGTGGCGCAGACGGGCGGTGTCGGCGGGGAATTGTGCGATCAAGAATTTCAACCGGTCTTCGATCGACTGGCTGAGCAGATCGTCACCAGCTCGAGTCAGGAGATCGCGTGTGAGTGGGCGATCCCCACGCCTCCCGAAGGACAGTCGCTGTCCATCGACCTGGTACACGTGGAGCGCAGTAGCGATCTGGACGGCACCGCGCTCCTGGATCGGGTGGACTCGGAAGCCGAGTGTACAGACGCTGCCTGGCACTTCGATGACCCGTTCAATCCCACGCGGATCCTCGCTTGCCCGGATACCTGTGCGGCAATTCAGGATCAACGCGGTGGGCGCATCACGGTTTCCTTTGGCTGCCAGGTGATCGAAGGGTGTGCCGAGTCGGGCGCCGCACTGCTCGAAGTGGGTACGGAGTTCAGTTGTGAGCTGCCGCTGCCACCCCCACCCGCCGGCGTCACCCTGGACGTCTCGACCATCAACGTGCGCTACGACACGGAGCTCGGCTTCTTCGGCATCTTGGGGACCGTCGCCTCGGAGACGGAGTGCACTGAGGTCGCAGAGGGGTGGTACTACGACGATCCCGAGAAGCCGACGTCGGTAGTCCTCTGCCCCCAGAGTTGTGACGCCTACCGCGCCGGCGCCATCAACGACGTGCAGGCCGTGTTCGGTTGCGATGTGATCGAAGCCCGACCAAAGCGCGTTAAGTAGGCAGATCTTGCTCCACCTCGCAGACCTCTACAGTCCCCAACGCCCATCCGCGTCACCGAGTTTGAAAACCGAGACGGTGCTGATTGCTTCTGTGCAGCACACCTTCATCGCCAAGTACGGCCCATGAGGCGTTCACCCGTCTATCGAACGGTCAAGAAAGCAATGACGAACGGCAACAACTATCCCCTACGGATCGCATTCGTGCTCATGCTGGCCCTTGCCGCGTGTTCAAGCGGTCAGGAGTCCACGGGAAGCGAGTCTCACTTCTTGACCTGCCAACACGACCGGGACTGCAACGAGGGAAGTTGCGAGGACGGCTATTGCGAGCTCGACGGCGAACGCATACTCCGGGCAGATGAGGATCGCTCAGTAGCGACCCAGCAAAACGACCAGCAAGATTCAGGGGCTCCGAGGGCGGGAGCTCCGGTGGAGTTGGAGCAGTGCGCGAATGCGTTTCTGAGCGACGCGGGAAACATCGGGCCGATGATTCAACCCGCCGATATCGTCTTCGCGATCGATACCTCGGGTACGATGAAGGAGGAACTCGGATTCATTCAAGACAACATGAATCAGTTCTCTCAGCAGATCGTGGATAGCGGCATCGACGTTCACGTCATCGTGATTGCCAGCCCCTTTGACCCGGAGTCGCCGATTCCAGAGAACCTCGGTATTTGCATCGATGCTCCTCTCGGCTCGGGCGACTGTCCCAATGACGACAACCTGCCAGCGTACCTACACGTGCCCCGCCATGTGCCGGGCTACAACGGGCTGAACGCCATCATCGATACCTACGACCAGTGGTCGACCAACCTGCGGCCAGAAGCCAGCAAATCCATCGTCGTCGTCTCCGACGACAACGCGTCGTACCCTCCCAACGACTCGGCGGCTGCGTTTACCACAAACCTGCAAGCTCTGGATCCCGAGATGTGGGCGAACTGGACCTTCAGCGGCATCTTCGCCGCGCGCGAATGCGAAGCCACCTCCAACATCGGCACGACATACATCGACCTGGTGGTGCAAACGGGGGGCGTCGGCGGGGAACTGTGCGATCAAGAATTTCAACCGGTCTTCGATCGTCTGGCGGAGCAGATCGTCACCGGCTCGGGTCAGGAGATCGCTTGTGAATGAGATCCTCGCCGACGCGGGTGCGAACCGGCGAGCTTCCTGAGGAAGCTCCAGAATACTGACGGTGCCGAGGCCAAGTTCGCGCAACCGAGTAGAGTTGCCGGCAAACCACAACATCGGTACCGAGATCGGCCAATGCGCCAACGCTCACGCTCGGCTACAATGCATCGCGATGAAGCAACGGGACGTTCGCTGCGGCTGGGCCGCGAGTTTAGCTGTTTTCGCTCTGGCGTGCGTCTCCGGGCTGACATCCAGTGGCTCTGATGTCGGCTCGGGCGACAGCTCGAAGCAAGCCCCGACTGGAACGCGCAGCGACGCAAGCCCAAGCCCGCACGTCGAGATGGACGCTGGCCCAGTGAGTGCCGGCGGAGCGCAGCCAACTCGAGGCGGCACTGTCATGAGTGGAGTGGCTGGGGGGGGGCCTGCCTCGGGCGGGGCTGCTGCGGGTGGGGCTGACTCGGCTGGTGCTGATGCGGCGGGTAGTGTCACGTCGGGTGGAACTGCTGCCGGTGGTGGGGCCGGCTCGGGCGGCGCAGGTGCGGGGCTTGGCTCAGGCGGAGCTGACGCGGGTGCGGCAAGCGATGGGTCGCCGCTTTCGCTCGCGATGAACGACGTCACCATCCTCGTTCCGCTGCCGGAGAGCATCGCGGAGCCCGTGCTCCTGCTCGGCTCCGACGAAGCCGACGACGGCACGCCGATGGTGCCCCGGCCACTGGTCGAGCGCCTCGATGGCGACGCATCCCTCCCCACCCTCAATCCCGACGCCTACGAGCGCCTGCACTTGGTGGCCGTCCGCTTCGATCTCTGCGACCACAACGCCGCGGGGCCTTGCCCTGCGTCGGGAGATGCGAGCCTACGCCTGGTCTTTCAGCCACTGAGCGACAGCTTCGGAGCGGAGGACGTCGGCTTTCATGCCTTCTACACAATCGCCGAATCGGAGATCCCCGACGCGTTGCAGGCATTGATCGAGCTCAGCAAGCGACGCACCGGGCCGGCCGAGCCGCTGGGCGTCAGCGTGCCGCTCAGTGAGGGCAACGCCCAGTACGCTGACCTGTTGCGCGCGTTCGTCCGTGCCTACGGCGGAGAGCAGCGCCTGGTGCGTCTGACCATGAACGCGCAACCTGCCGTCCTCGCGTCCATCACCTGGGTCTTCCGCGGCGTGGAGAGGCAGGGGGCCGGGTTCGAGGACATGTTGATCCACGGCACGTCAGAGACGACCCAGCAGGTCACGTTAGTCGGCGACGGGTTCTTCCTGATGACCCCTGTGAGTGACTCCCCGAAAGGTCTGGCGCTCGGTCTCGACCTGACGGCGTTTGAGGCAGCCTCCGAATTGGAGAAGAGAACGGCGCTCGAAGCGTTCGTCGCCATCGACAACCCGTTGACGAGCGCCCCCGACACGGTCGCCTGCGTCGGTTGTCACACTTCGACCGTGGCACTGGCAAGCCGCTCGACGGATATGGGTCTCGATCCACAGACGCTTCCCGGACGCTTCACGACGTCCTTCGACGTATCCATCGATGCGGGTGAGTCGACCACGCTCGATCGAAGCCTGCGCGCCCTGGGCTGGGTTCGCACGACCCCTCTGATCTCCCAGCGCGTGGCCTACGATACGGCGTTGGTTCTAGACGACCTGGCTCGCTTTGGTGAATAGCACCGCCGGGGAACCAACCACCACACTGTGGCAACAGATGCACATCGAATCGCGGCGAGCGAGCCCACCTCTGGCGCCGGACGTCCCCTGCCGGCAATGGCACACGACTTGCTGCGTCGGGGGACGTGACACCTCGCCTTCTGCTCCGCGATCGGGTCCGCGCCGAAGTCGGTGTGCCGTTCTGCGCCGCCATGCTCATCTCTTGCGCAAACGTCAGCACGTTGCAAACGGCACGACCCATGGCGCCCGGCGAACGGGAGTATGCGGTGCAAGCGGCGCTGTACGACCACGAAGGCCTGTCAACGGATGGCGCTCCGATCATTCTACCCGCCTATTCGTATCGATCAGGCATCGCCGATGGAGAGTGGGGGGTGCGCCTGTCTGGAACCGGAAACGTTCAACTCGATGGAAAGGGATCAGCGACCGCGGGTCGCTTCGCCGGTTCATTCGGGTTTGGGATGGGTACGGACATCGGATCACTCGCAGTCTTGCTGCTCACTGCCGACGGTGACGACAGCGATGAAGACGACGACCCTGGATTGCTCACGCTCGACGTGTTTGCACCCGCGATAGGTTCCTTTGAGGTGATCCCTCAGTACCTCTCACTGCACGCGACCCTGCGACCTCAACTGTGGGTGTTCACCCCGAGCCAAGGTGACGATACGGGGCTCGGCCGACACGTTCGTTTCTATGCGGTACCCACGGCAGGCTGCCGCGTCGGAAAGCACTTTGGCGTACACGTCGAAGCCGCACCGGTGTGGTCCACTGCCCGCGGCTGGGGCTGGACCGCGGCGGCATCGCTGTTCGTGCGCCTGCCTGGCGATCCGACCAACGAGAATGGTGACGAATGAGCACTTGCTTTCGCTTGTCTGCGAATTCCCACCGCGGTCCGAAGCGAAACACCCCACTTCACCGGACCGGTTCACCCTTGCCTGGGTCGCGGCGGACTACGATTTCTGCGCTTCGGACATCGAGGCGTTCTGAGAACGCCGCGGGTTCAGTGACTTGTTCACTGCGTCCCAGGATGCTCTTCCCTGAGCTGTTTGGGAGT
>QJWJ01000524.1 GCA_003235365.1 Deltaproteobacteria bacterium | reverse complement strand
GTCGAAAAGCTGTTCGAACGAGCGCTGCAGGCGCATCGCGCCGCCCAGGGTGGTGGTAGCGGGATCGATGTCGCAGCCAGCGTCTTCGGGGGGACCCTGCAATACCAACTGAGCGAGCCATCGCAGATACAGACCACCCGTGACAGCACTGCCCGGGTCGCCGTTGCCGACACGCCGCTCGGAAAGTCGCCCACGGCAAGCCGGCAGTTCACGAAACAGCAGCGGTTCACGAAACAGCAGTGGCGTTCCCTCCGCTTGCCGCGCGACGTGGTCGTGGACGTCTGGGCCAGTCCCCATGCGGCGAGCACGAGCCGATTCATCGCCGCGGTCTACGCCTGGCGGGAGCGCGCCGCGGCGCAGTTCGACGAACTGTTCACGGTACTGCGCCAAGGCGCGGAACGAGTCGTCGATGCGCTCGGCAGCGACGACTCAGCGGCGTTCGTCGAAGGCCTCATGGTTCAGGCAACGCAGCTCGCTCGCCTCGGCGACCTGGTCGGGATCCCGATTATCGGTAGTCAGCTACGCTCCGCCATGCAGCTCGCCGCCGAACGCTCCGCGTGCTTGATACCCGCCGGCGCTGGCGGCGGCGACGTCACGCTCCTCGTCCAACCCCAGAACCCCATGCCCGAACTGCACGCGGCGCTGCGGAACGCTGGTTTGGAAGCCGTCCCTTTGCGACTGGAGGCGCGGGGCGTACACGCGGTCGATAGCTGACTGCCAAACCGCGGAGGACCGCACGCTGAGTGGGCGAGCACGATGTCGGGCTGGCTTTCAGGCCCCCGTTTGGTTGAGGGCACGCTCATTTAGTCGTCAATTGCGGTAGGGCGCCGTCTTGGTGTAGCGCGGGTTCAAGTGCACATCGAAGAACGTATCAACCTCGCGGAGATACTTCGGATCGGCGCTCTCCACGATATTATCCGCTTCAGTCGGGTCCGTGTTGAGGTCGTAAACCTCTTGGGTGTGGGTGCGTTGGTCGCGAATGGCCTTGATGCCATCGGGAAACAGCAGAGCTTGCTTCAAACGCCCCTCTGCGCCGAGCGGTCTCGACAACTGCAGCCCAAGCCCGCGCAACGCCGGAACCAATGACTGGCCCATGAAGGTCCCGGGCGTGGGCGCCCCCATCAGGTCGAGGATCGTCGGCCCCAAATCGATCAACGAAACGAACTCGTCGACGACACGGGGTTCGACGCCCGGAATTCGGATCCACAAAGGCACGCGGATCAGCTCGTCATACAGCGTCTTGGAGTGATGAGTCGTGCCGTGTTCCCCAAACGCCTGACCGTGATCAGCCGAAATGATCCAAACGACGCGCGACGCCAGATCGTGGGCGGCGAACCAGGTGTCGAGTTCAGCCAGCTCGCCGTCCACGCGTTCGACTTCGCTCGTGTACAGCGCCTTTGGCGTCCCCTTGGTGAGCGCTCCCGAATCGTACGGGGCGTGAGGATCCATCAAGTGCGCGTAGAGGAACGTGGGCCCGGGCAGCGTCCCCGCGAGGCGCTTTTTGATGTGCGAGATGATCTCCGGACTCTTGACGTGATTCGAACGCACCTTGCGATGCTTGTCCAGATCGAGTTGCTCGTGCCACCCGGGCGCCACGCGCATTTCGTTGGTCAACCACGACAACGACGCGAACGTGATCGTGTGAACGCCGTGCTGTTGGAGGACTTCTGGAAAGCGCACCTGCTGATCTTCGTTGGGCCAGACGTCACCACCGACAAACAGGCTCTTCCACCACATCTGTGAGTAGTAGCGGCCAGAGAACAACGCAGTCAGCGACGGAACGGTTGCAGGTCCCGCCGCACGCGCCTGCCGGAAGTAGACCGCGCTCTGGTTCAGCCCCCTCAAGAACGGCAAATTCGCGGTCGAATGATCCTGGACGAGATCCGCTCGCAACGAATCGATCGTCAGCAGGATGACGATCGGCTGAACCGGTAGCATACTGGGTCGGGTCGCGGGGATCGGCTCGTGCTCCTCTCGACGCACGAACCACTGACGTCGCTCCTCTTCGGTGATCTCCGCCGCGCCCTCGCTGCCCACCAGTGCGCGGAAGTGGTAGCGCACGGCGGCGATGGGTACGCCGAGCGGTGCGCCCTCCAAAGACGCCAATCGCTGCACGGTGGAGCGAGCGGGGACGACGACCGACAGCGCCGCCAACACTCCCGAGCCGATGACCAGCACGCGCAGGCGCGAAGCTCGCGGCGCGGACACCTCCAGACGATGAACCCCCAACCCACCCGTACACGCGAACGCTAGGGCAATGATCGCGAGCAAGAAGTGAAGGCCCCAGTAGCCGCCGTCGAGCACGAAGTTGTTGGGCACGACGGCCAGCAACGCAACGAGCGGCGCCGCCGCCCACAAGCGCGTCCGACTCAGCTTCCAACCGATCCACCCGGCAGCGGGGATGAGCGACGCCGAGAGGGTCACCAGTGCCGCAATCGTCACCAGTGGAGGCAACTGTTGCGCGTGGCGCTCCGCGAAGATCGAAAACGATTCGGGCAAGACGAGCGCGCCCAACAGCAAGCTCCCCAGCGCACCGAGACCGAGAGCCCAGCGCAACCCCAACGGAGAGTAGCGGTGCCACAACCAAGCGAGTCCCCCCGCAATCCAGCCGAGGAGCAGCGCTTGACCGAGGTTGACCAACTGCAAGGCCAGTTGTTGACCGATACGAAGTCCATCGAAGCGTTGCGCGAGCGCTATCCCGTTGGGCAACGCGAGCAAGAGCGCCGCGATTTGAGGGAGCAGAATCGTCGCCAGTGACGATCTCTTTTCCTTTTCCGTCATGCGCCGCGAGTCTGTAACACCGTCGACACGGGTTCGCAGCGGATTTGTCCCCGGTGAGGCGAGCGCTCGTTCGTGGTCGGAGAGCCAGTTTCCCGTGCTGGCGATGACCTCAGCGGATCGTTTCAGGCCGGCACGACGTAGTCGCGAGTTCAGACTCCGCGAGGCGACCCATTCGAACGAAGCGCTCGAACCCCGCCGCGCTGTTTCGCCGGTTCACCCCGCTCGGGATGAGCCACACGCGGTCGACCCAAGTCTCGAGGGGCCAGAGGTAGGTCATTCGGCGACGAGAACCAACGCCCTGACGCTCCCTCTGCGTTCTGCTATCGTGCCGCGCTTCATGAAGCCCGTGCTGGCCTCGTTGCGCGGTGTCCTGCGGGCTCGAACTGGTTTGGGCCGTAGAACCCCCGGAGCGCACACCCGCGTCGCGTGCGTCGGGGACAGCATCACCTTCGGCCAGGGTCTCGGACCCGATGAAGCCTACCCCACCGTGCTCGGACCGCTTGCCGGGCAACAGCTACGAGGTGGGCAATTTCGGCGCTGGAGCGGGCGCCCCAGCGGCAGCCGGCGACGGAAAAACGGACTCGGGTGGCGGTTGTGGATTACCGAGCGACAGTCACCCCACCACGCCGCCAATGATGTCGCTCGCTCTCGGGCTCTGGGTGTGGCAACCGCGCCGCCGGACTCGCCCACGAGCCGGCATCGATTGACTCTGCCGAGTCGCGAGCCCCAGCACTCGGCAGTTGATTGGTCGCGACAATCGACCTTGGAGCCATCGCGCACCGTCTCACGGGCGAAGCACTGGTCGGTCCACCACCGAGTCGTCTGCGGGCTCCCATCGCCCTGGGAGCCATCACGAATGCGGCGAGGCGACCAGTACTAGTCAGTTCACGCCGCGCCACCGCCCAACGGCGATGCGCAGGATCCCGCTGCTCGAAGAGGGAACGGCGACGTGGGAGTTATTCCAGCAGATGAGACCTGTTTCAGGTGAAACAGAAATGTCACGTTCCGGGTGGCCGCAGAACCTACCCAAGGCTACCATGCCCGACAAATGAAAGCAGTTTGGCTTCTGGTGGGGGCAAGCCTCATCGCCTGCGGGAAAGAGTCCTGCGACGAAGGGGATACCAGGGCGTGCACTGGTTCGGGGGGCTGTCTGGGCACCCAGAGTTGCGTCGTGGACCGCAAGGAATTCGGCACGTGCTCGTGTGAACCCACGACGCCTGTCGACGAGCCAGTTTCCCCAGCGATGTCGCCCGCGGGTTCGGATCCGAGCGGCCCCCCGACGCCCGATGCCGCGCCGGGCGAAAGCGTCTCCCCAGCACCAGTCCAAACCAGTGACAGCCCCACGGCGGATGCGAGCATCGTCGTCGACGACGACCCGCCAACGATGACTGACGACGTGAGCGTGACCGACGAATCGGGCACGGACGTCACTGACGACGTCGTGACTGACGATCCGATCGTGGACGAAGCTGCTACGGACGACGTGTCCGTCACAGGCACCGACGATCCGGCCCCGGAAAGTGACGGAGGCCCGCCACCACCGATGCCCACAGTGGACATGCCGACCCCCTACGTACCGGGTACGGGCCCGGTCGTCCTGTTCTTGGTCGATCAGTCCTCCAGCATGTTCGCAGCCAGCGTCAGCGAGTTCGGAGCGAGTGAACCGTTTGGCGCCGCGGAAGACAACTGGAGCGCCGTGCGGATGGCCCTCGGCACGCTCCCTCCCAACAGCAGTGAGACGGGCGTCGAGCTCGGATTGACGACCTACACGGGGCAGATCGATGGGACTTGCCCTCTCTCTCAGGAGATTGTCGTGCCTGGAGTGAACACGTCCGCCTCGGTCACGCGTACTCTGCCCGACAATCAACGCGGGGCTCCTCCATTTGCGGGGCAGACCCCCACCGGCGAAGCACTGGAGGGGGCTTACCAATCACTTCTGCAAAGTAGTCTTCCCGGCAGCAAACACATCGTCGTGATCACCGATGGCGACCCCGACACTTGCCTCCACCCAGACCCCCAATGCGGACAAGACTACACCGTGTCCATCGCACAAGCAGCAAAGGATGCGGGGATCACGACACACGTCGTGGGTTTGACGGATGGCGTGGGGCTCAATTTTCTCGAGTCGCTGGCCTATGCAGGGCTCGGATTACCGATTCCACCGCCGTTGTCTGCGGAAGCACAAGACTGCCTCGCGCGCCAGACGGGCTCGATGGGAGGTTCCTTCGACCCAAACAACTGGCGAGCTTCAGCTCTGGCCAGATACGCATCCGACGACGTTCAGTTCGACGCGCAACAGCGTTCGCATACGCCCAAGACCGAGGTCGAACTGGCTCAGGTCCTGCAGGACTTGCTCGTCGAAATCCGCGACGGAGACTGACTCGCGGCCATCGAAGCACTTCGATGGCCGCGGTCACGCGCGGGTCAGGTCAGCTTCGACGAGGCGACGCGCAGCCTCCCGGAGTGTCTCTTCGCGCTTTGGATAGCAAAACCGAACCATGCGAGCGCCGTCTGGGTCACCGGAGCGGTAGAAGCTCGAACCAGGCACGACCGCCACTCCCACGTCTTCAACGAGGTAGCGGGTGAACTCGACGTCGTTCAACGCGCGCGGATTGGGAAACTCAGCCATGACGTAGTAGGCCCCCGCTGGAGTGAAGCAACGGAAGCCCGCGCGCTCCAACTCGGGGATCAGCAGGTCCCGACGCATCTGGTAGCTCTGCCGCAAACCCACGTAGTAGTCGTCGCCAAAGTCCAGGGCGGTCACCGCAGCCCGCTGGAGCGGAGCAGGGGCGCCCACCGTGCAGAAGTCGTGGACTTTGCGCACCGCCGCCGTCAGTGCGGCGGGGGCGATCGCATATCCGATACGCCACCCGGTCACCCCATACGTCTTGCTCAGGCCAGAGATCGTCACGGTTCGGTCGGCAAGGTCGGGGAGTGAAGCTGGATATACGTGATCGTACCCGTCGTACGTGATGTGCTCGTAGATCTCGTCGGTGAATACCAACGCGTCGTATTCGCAGACGAGTCGAGCGATCTGTTCCAGCTCCGAACGAGAGAAGACCTTGCCCGTGGGGTTGTGCGGTGTGTTGACGATGATGCCTTTGGTTCTCGGAGAAAACGCCGCCCGCAACTCGTCCGGATCGAAGCTCCAATCCGGCGGATGCAGTTTGACGTACACGGGCTTTGCCCCAGTAAGAATCGTGTCGGGACCGTAGTTCTCGTACCAGGGCTCGAACACGACGATTTCCTCACCCGGATCGACGGTGGCAAGCAGGGCGGCCAGCATCGCTTCGGTCGAGCCACACGTGATGGTGATCTGAGTCTCGGGGTCGACTTCG
This sequence comes from Deltaproteobacteria bacterium, assembly GCA_003235365.1. Classification (GTDB taxonomy): domain Bacteria; phylum Myxococcota_A; class Polyangia; order Polyangiales; family Polyangiaceae; genus SZUA-265. The sequence continues at coordinate 6,643 of QJWJ01000524.1, read as the reverse complement.
ACTCCGGAAAAGCGCTGATGCTTTCGCGCCAGCGCATCGCGAAATTCTTTGGCCCCCCAAGTAATGGCGTACTGATTGACATCCGCCTCAATCGCCTCTACTGCAGCGCGCTTGAGGTCTGCCGGTGCCGGAAAGTCAGGAAACCCCTGTGCCAGGTTCACCCCGCCGCAACGCGCACACAGGCGACTCATTTCTCGGATGACGGATTCGCCGAACTGAGCGGCTTTTCTGGAAACCTTGCTGCGAGTCTGCATGGGAGAGACCACAGCATACACGCTGACGGAGCGCTGGCAGCGGCGTTTGCGAGTCCGCCGAGCAAACCGCCTCGAGCACGCGGACCGATGCTCACGCAGCAAGCCCTCACGTTTTCCTGGGGTTGCACATCCGACTGCAGATGGGAGTCGATCGGGCCGAGCTCCACGATCCTGACCTGCTGCGGGACGACTTGCGAGCGGGGGCGGGGTCGTACTACCACGCATCGATGACCGACACCTCGCGTATCCCCGGTTTCTACAAGCTGCCGCTGGAGCGACGCCGACAGGAAATCAGTGAGCGCACCGGGATCCCGTCACAGCGACTGCACACCGTCACCCAAAGCGGAGGGCTCGACCCGGCGGCAGCGGACAAGGTCGTCGAAAACGTCCTCGGGGTGTACGGACTGCCCTTTGGCGTCGCGCTCAACTTCACCATCAACGGCAAAGACCGACTGGCGCCGATGGTCGTCGAGGAGCCGAGCGTAATCGCCGCCGCCTCGAACGCAGCACGAATGATCCGCAGCGGTGGCGGCTTCGTCGCCGAGTGTCCCGAAGACTCGATGATCGGACAGGTCGAACTGTTCGACGTACAGAATCCCGAACAGGCCGAACGCGCAATCCTCGGCGCCAAATCCGAACTGCTCGAACTCGGTGAACGCGCCGTACCCAACCTGGTGCGCCGCGGCGGTGGCCCACTCGACGTCGAAGTGCGACGGCTCGCCGATTCGTTGATGGTCGTTCACATCATCGTCGATTGCCGCGATGCGATGGGCGCCAATTTGGTCAACAGCATCGCCGAGGCCCTCGGGCCCCGCCTCGCGAAATTGGCGAAGGGCAAGCTGGGTCTGCGCATCTTGACCAACCTGTCCGACCGCCGTCGTGTTCGCGTTCGCGCGACCGTACCCTGTGCCCAGTTGGTCATGGGCTCGACACCGGGAGGTCCCACCGCCTCGTGGGCTCCGCAGATCCCGCGCGACGATGGCGTCGCGGTCGCCGATGCCATCGCACGTGCCTCCCGCTTCGCAGAGCTCGATCCTTATCGAGCAGCCACCCACAACAAGGGCGTCATGAATGGAGTCGATTCGGTGGTGCTAGCGACGGGCAACGACTTTCGTGCCGTCGAGGCCGGTGCTCACGCGTACGCGGCGCGCGATGGCCAGTACCGCCCCCTTGCCACGTGGCGCCGCTCGGGCGGTGAGTTGGTCGGCGAGCTGGAGATGCCCCTGGCGCTCGGTGTCGTCGGTGGCACGTTGCGAGTGCACCCGTCAGCGCAGCTAGCCTTGGAACTGGCGCGCATCGATTCGGCTCAGGATCTCTGCCAACTCGCCGCAGCCGCGGGCCTGGCGTCCAACCTCGCCGCGTTGCGGGCTCTGGCGACCGAGGGCATACAGCGGGGACACATGTCTCTTCACGCTCGCAGCGTAGCGACGGCCGCGGGCGCCCAGGGCTCGGAAGTGGAAACGGTCGCTGCCATACTCAGCGAAACCGGCATCATTACCGTCGATCACGCCTGCAAATTGTTGGTCGAGCTCCGGGCAGGTTGAGTCCTCCAACCCAAGCGTGGCACAGTCGTCGACTCGCCATGCGACGTCTCTGGAGGCTTGGAACGATCGGGGTGCTCGCGCTGCTCCACACGAGTGCGTGTTCTCAGTACTCGCAGACCGTGCGTATCGTCGACGGCGAGGAAGTCTCCGGTCGTCCGATATCCGCCTCGGCGTACACCGCGTACTTGGTCGGGGCGAAGTTGGAAGCTGCCGGTGAGCCACGCCTGGCGTTGGACGCTTACCGCGAAGCGTTCAGCCAGGACTCGTCCAGCGTCGAGTTGCAGACGCGAATCGCGACACTCATCTGTCAGCTCTCTCCCAACGATGCGACGCCGGAGTTCGAAGACGCAGAGTCGCTGGACCCAACCTACGAGGGCCTGTGGCGTGAATGGGCACGCTGCGAGCTGCGGCGGGGTAAACTCACACGCGCGCTGCGCATGGCGAAACGTTCGCTCTTGGCCGGCCCCAACAGTCTGGCAGCGACCACGACCCTGGCCCGTGTACACGAAGCGCGCAAGGAAAGACCGGAAGCGCTGCGAGTCCTGGTCGCCTATGTCGTCAGGGAGCCCCAAGACTGGACCGCCTGGCGCGAGTTGTACGACGTTGCGCGACGGCAGCGCGATGCGGTGTGGATGCTCGAAGCAGGTCGTGTGCTCAGCGAACATCAAGCCCGCCGCGACCGGATCGCGACGCTGGGAGAGACGCCAGACCGAGTCGTTGCCAGAGTCCTCAAACGTGAGGGGCTGACTCCTGCCCGACACGCAGCGACCGAGCTGGGCGTGACGGTGCTCGAACTGGGTTGGATTGCGCTCGCGCACCAGCGGCCACAAGACGCGCGCAGCCAGGCCGAGCTCGCACTCGGCGCCAACCCTGAGAACTTGGAGGCAGCGATCCTGGGTCTGTGCTCCAGCCACGCTGCGGGGCGAGAGGCCGAGTTCAGCGAATGGCTCAAACGTGTCCCCGCAGGCAGCGCGTTCAGCCTGTCGGAACACGCGCAGGCAGCCCTGCTCGAACTGCTGGAAACGAGGGCTGGCAGCGACGCCGCCCAGATGCTGCAGCGCGCCTTCGAGTCTCCGAGCAACGCGACGCCACACCTGGCGCAATGAGGCGCCCGAGAGTCAGGGCGCGGACGTCGCGGGAGCTGTAGCAGTGGCCGCCGCGCTCGGCGGAGGTGCCGTCGTAGCCGAAGCGGCTTCGACAGCGCGCTTGAACTTCGACTGGTCGAAGTTCAGTTCCAGAACCAATTCGACCTTCGAGTTGGCTTCGACGGTGACCTCGCGTTCGACGGTTTGTCCGGTCGATGGGAGCAGCGCGTTCACCTTGACCGTTCCGACGGGAACACCCGGGATCTCGAAGCGCCCGTCCTTACCAGTCACCGTCACTGTTGGGTACGGGACGACGTAGACGTCCGTGAAAGCGAACTCGTGAGAGCGATCGACCAGCTTGTGCAGACCGATCTTCTGGGGCGTCAGCTCGATGGGATCGCCACCAGGTATCGCAACCAGGAGCGCTTGGGACTTCGATCCGAGCAGTTGTGGCGTCACAGCTGCCTTGCCACGATTGGCCACGGACAGCGTCTGGCCAAACATCATGACGGCAGTGCGCTGATCGTAGGCGCACCCCTTCGCTTCGATGGCCACCGACTGGGCGGGCACCGGCTTGTAGCCCTCGTATCCAGTCACCGCAACGAGGGCGTCGGCGAGGCCGCGACCCGGGCCCTCGCGAAACAGCGATTTGTACATCTCGTGCGCCTCGAAACAGTCACCGAGGGGGATCTTCGCATCCCCGAGATCCAAGGGCGGTGAACTGTCGCCGGAAATGCGAACGACGCCAGCGACGGTGCCCATCGGCCCGGCGTAAGGGGCCTTCTGCCCCGGGTTGGTAACGCGCTGCACTTCCTCGTCGGTGACGACTTTGACGCGCGCAGTGGGAGCCGCGCTCGGCGCGCTCGTCGCGGAAACACCGCTCGAGGTGGATTGGCCGGCATCCTTTCGATGGCAAGCGGAAACCAGGGCAGGGAGCAGCAGGACGCTCGCGAGTCGCTTCATAGGGCGGCAGAGGTTGCCGCCAGAAGAACGCGACGGCAACGGAAACGTCCCCGGAAGGCTGGCCGGATTTTGCTTCCTCCATCGGGTGCCGAGTTTGGTGCTCGCCTGGGAAAATGGGTATGGGCGAGGCATGAACCGTTCCCGACGCTGCGGCACGAGCGGCACGTTGCTCGTCGCGCTGACCGCAGTCGCCTGTTCGAAACCAGCGGAGCCCGAGCGCTCCGCCACGAGTCCTGCGACGGTCGTCTCGGGCAGCCAGCGGCCCATTGCCATTGGCGAGCTGGGGGACAACGGGATCTTTCAACTGAAGGTGCTGCGCACGAAGACGTGCAGCGTCGATCCTCCCTTTCAGCCACCAGCGGGAGTGCGAAAGCTGGGCGTCGAGATCGAGCTGACCGCGTTGAGCGACGCGCAAGTCCCTGCGAACCCATTCTATGCCCTCATCACGGATCCGCGCGGGCAGCGCTACGAGGCAACGTTGGCTGGCTGCACTCCCGTTCTCGAAGCGGCGCGCCTCGACAAGGGCTCCAAAACCGACGGCTGGGTCACGTTCGACGTGCCTGAAACGCTCGGAAACGCCCGATTCAGCTACGCTCCGGTGGTGATCGGTGTGGGCAAACCCGAGATCACCGCAGACCTGCCGCCCTAAAGAGCTGGCAAATCCGCAGCGATTCCAATCGTCAAAGGCGCGACCGGAGCGTTGGCTCACCGATGTTGTGCTTTGACCATCTGGAGACTACCCTGCCGTCGAGAGTCTCCAGAGACGGACCGGGAGGATACGAGTGTTTTGCCCTAACTGCGGTGCCCCAAATCCAGATACTGCAACGACCTGTCAGAAGTGCGGGTTCAACGTCAAGGGAACAGCGTCGCCCAAATTCAAGGGCACGATGTTGATGGTGAACGCTCAGGGAGGCCCGCAGGGTGTTCCCAACCCCGGCGCGCCCAATCCAGGTGTGACGCCTCCGATGCCGACTGCAACGCCGGGTGGCGGCGGAGTGACGGTGCCGCGTCCTGGTGGCACCGCTCCAGCGGCGGCCGTGCCAAACTCCAAGCTCAAGGGCACCATGATCGGCGTGGCGCCACCGTCGGCCGGCGGAGTCATGCCTCCGGCGGGGACCACTCAGCAGTCACCGATGGCGCAACCGGCGCCAGCGCAGCCCGCTCCCTATCAGCCCCAAGCGGTCAACCCCTTGGAGAGCACGATGGCGGCCGATCCAGCGGCGATGAACGCGATGGGGGTCAACCCTCTCGGTGCGGGGGCGCCAGCACAGCCGGGAATGCAGCAACCCGGCATGCAACAGCCGGGCATGCAACAACCCGGCATGCAACAACCCGGCATGCAACAGCCGGGCATGCCTCAGCCACATGGCTATCCGCCCCAGGGCGCAGACCCACAAATGGGTCAGATGGGCTACCCACCTGGAATGCCCGGCGCCGGGATGCCAACGCCGACCCCGGGTTTCGATCCTTCGGGCCAACATGTGCCTCCGACGCAGCCAGGCGGCGGTTCGTCGGGCTACGACCCGGCGCAAGCTGCCCCCCCGCAGCAAGCGGGCATGCCGGCTGGAGCCGTTCCCTATCAACCGCCCGGCGCAATGGCGCCTGCGACGGCAGGTGCCCTGGCTCCGCCCGGAGGAGGCACGTTCGAAGAGAAGTCCCCCGCCGTGGTGTTCCTTCTGACCATGGTCACATGCGGCTTCTACGCGTTCTTCTGGTACTCCGGTACCGCCAAAGCCATGGAAGCCAGAGGCGCAGAAATTGGGCCGTGGTGGCACATGCTCATCCCGATCTTGGGCCTGATCTGGATCTGGAAATGGTGCCAGGGGCTCGACCAGGTCTCCAACGGCGAGCTCAGCGCCGGTAGCAACTTGCTCAAGCTGCTATTCCTCGGCGGCATTGGCATGGCTTGGCTGCAAAGCAGCATGAACAAGCTCTGAGAACGGACCGACGGGCGTCACTGGCGGCGCGAGAAGAGATATGGCCATGCCAGCCGCGCCCAAGCCGATGGCGCTACCAGCCTCGAAGAATCAGCCCGCCAAGGCATCCCAACTGTGGCGGCGAGGCGGCGTGTTGGCCGCCCTCGCCGTCGGGACGATTGGCTTCCTGCTCAGTGAGTGGACGATCTGCCCCTTTGCCGTCCTGACTCACCATCCTTGCCCGGGGTGTGGGATGACGCGGGCCACGCTGGCGCTGATGCAAGGGCACTTCAGCCACGCGATCCGTGTTCACCCGTTAAGCCCAGTGGTCGCGCCGCTGGTTGGCTTCATCGGCGCCGAGGCCAGCATTCGCTACGTAATCGGTCGCGTCCCCAAGTGGATGCAACGCCTGAAGCAATTCATACGTCTCGATGCGACTTGGCCATGGGCCGTTCTCCTGGCGGCGGTCGTGGGGATCTGGCTGGCGCGATTCGCCGGCGCCTTCGGCGGCCCGGTAGCGATTGCCCCGCCGCTGTATTGATTGAAGACAGCATAGCGACGGGGCACCGTCGCCGTGTCACCGGTCAATCAGACGTTGAAGCGGAAGTGCACCACGTCGCCGTCGCGCACCTTGTATTCCTTGCCTTCGATTCGAAGCTTGCCTGCTTCTTTGCACTTGGCCTCACTGCCGTAAGACAACAGGTCCTCCCACCAGATGACCTCGGCTTTGATGAAGCCGCGCTGAAAGTCGGAATGGATGACTCCCGCCGCTTCCGGCGCTGTGGCCCCTTTGGGTATCGTCCAGGCGCGCACCTCTTTCTCGCCAGCGGTCAGGTAGGTCTGCAACCCCAGCAAGTCGTAGCCCGTGCGAATGACTTGGT
>QJWJ01000080.1 GCA_003235365.1 Deltaproteobacteria bacterium | reverse complement strand
CTAACGGCCTGTCTAGCAGACTTCCAAGAGTTGTGTACGGTGACTGAAAGCGTGCGCAAGGGTATCGACATTCGCGTCGTGGTCGATCCACGAGGGCCCGACGACCCGGCTTGAGAAGAGGCCCATCACACCGCGGTCAGTCGTTTCAGCGTTGGCAAGTCCTGGACTTTCGCCTGGGAGCTACACGAGCGTTCGCCAGCGTTCGCGATTCGCGCACGCTCATTCGATGCAGCAACGCACTCTAGTGGCGTCAGGCATGCCGCAAGTCTCTCTCGCTGGTGGCTCGCTGGAAGAGCCGTTCGGAACGCGCTTCATCTATCCGGACGAAGGATATCTCACGGCACTCAAGGCGGCGTGGCCTGAGTGGCAAAGCGGAGAAACACTCCACCCGGCCACCCACATCAATTTTCCGTGCGTCTGGGACGGACTGGACGTGTGCAACGACCACTACGACGACTACGCGTACCAGGACACCGGTGCCAGCATGGTGCGATCACGATGCAAAACAACGAAGTTCAAGAACTCGGCCAGCTCTTCGGGGGCCCGACGGGGTGTCTCTCGATCCCCTTGTGCCTCTCCGACGCCAACTGCCCCACGGGGATGACTTGTTCGGATGGCGGCCTCTGCGAAGCGCCGTAGCCGCAACTCGCATCGCACTGACGTCCAACGCGGTGGTTGGTCCGCAAGGCTCCCAACCACCGCTGCGCCATTGGGGTTCCCTCATTTCACCCGGGTTGGGGTTGTGTGAACACGCGACGAGCCCCCCTCCGGCGTCGTGGCGAACCCGGCGGTGTACTTCGCGCGCCCCAGGGGTCGGGGGCAGGCGGAAGGTTCCAACGGCGCCTGAACGGCTGCAGGGACGGCGGGATCCGGTCACCGGCCCGCTAATTGGGCGCATTAACGTCTGCAGGATACCAATACCGAAATCGTCGCACTGGAAACTTGCCGCTACTCCACGACGCGCCGACGCCAATTCGGCCGAGGGTATGACCCAAACATGGCAAAAACCGGATCCGGAGCCGAGCCAACGAGAACTCGGCGTCGTAGGCCGCCCGCACGTGGGGCATCCGACACGCCGAAGCGTCGAATGTTCTGCCAACGGGCGGCCGTTGTAGTAATCCGCCGAACGCCCCCTCCCGAAGGTCCAGTTTACCAATGGCAAGCAAAGCATCGACCCGCTCCGCTGGTGTTGGCCAGCGCCCCGCACGCAAGACGAGCGGCAAGGCCGCCCCGAAGATCAAACCTTGGCGACACCGCAAGGGTGCAGAGCAGCCTCCCCCGCCCGCCGGCGGTCCCATGGACAGACTCTTGCGCTGGCTCGCAGACGGTCGAGTTCACGCCCTGTCCGAACGCGCGCCGCTGACGAACTCGGAGCGCTGTACGCTTTCGGCCCTCGCCCATCGTGGTCGAATCGTGAGCCTTGGCGACGGCAAGTACCAACTGGCCAAGAAGCCCAAACGCTAATCCGCTCCGTCCATCCCGGCCAGCGTTGGGACCAACCGATCGATCTGTGTCGAGACGCGCCGTACCGCGGCAAGCCGCGTCTCGACACAGCAAGGCGCGATACGAGCCCGGTGCGTGAACCAAGCGTGCTCGGACCGCAGCGGCCGCTCGCTTGAACGACGTGCAGCGCGGCTGTGTGACCACCACGCGATTATCGGAACGCCGCACTCGGCAACGACCTATCGCACCGTGCACGACATCCTCGCTGAACACCCGCGGTCCGTCGCGCGGATGTTCACGGGCGCGAGGGAAACTGTTTTCGGATGAGCCATCCGTAGGCGCTGAGGGCTCATGTTTGCGGTACCCCCTCCATGCAGCGACGAATTCCCCCGAGGGCGCTCTCAGCCGCCGTTTTCTGCAAGGTCCGAACTTCAGCCGTGTTACTGCTGAGCGGCGCTCTCGGGGTCGCCTGCGCGGGCGCCCTCGTCGGTGAGGAAGACTCGCCAGGAAGGAACCCTTCTGGTGACCGCTCCGATCGAGGGGCTGACGGAGAGCCAGACTCCGAACCCGGTGCTCCGAGCAGCGACAGCACTCCAAACACGCGGGGCCCCGGTGGCTCGGACCCCAACGGATCGCCGGCTGGCACCACGGGCAACGCCGAGGATCCGAACTCGCCGAGCTCCAGCAGTTCGACGGGCCAGGTATCATCGACCGACGGTGCACCGACGTTCAGCTGTGACCGCGATGCGCGACCCCCAGAAGACGGCCTGCGCCGACTCACGATGCGGCAATACCGCAACACGGTCATCGACTTGGTCGCATGGGTCACGTCGGATGACGCCCCAGCGCTCGATGCCGTCACCAGCGCCCTCGACGAACTGCCCGAAGACCGCCGCGAGCCGACACCCGAGGACATCCACGGCAGCTATCGGCGCCTCGATCAGACCTTGCAACAGCAGCACGTGGACGTGTTGTACGCCGCGGGTGTCGCGGTCGCCGCCGAGCTCACGGCGCCAAGCCGCCTGTCGACGACCGTCGGCCAATGCGCGACAGATTCCGACGATGGCAACGATCAGCGGTGCCTCGACGACTTCGTACGGCGTTTTGGGCAACGTGCCCTGAGGCGGCCGCTACGCGACGACGAGCTGGCCTTCTATATCGACGTCTATGGCGACGACCCGACACCAGACGCAGCCGCCTACGCCGACGTGATCACCGTGCTGCTCAACGCTCCGGACTTCGTCTATTTCGTCGAACACGGCGACGAACCGGTGACGGGACAAGACGGCGTCTTCGAAGTGTCGGCAACCGAGCTCGCGTCGCGTCTGTCGTACCAGCTGTGGCAGACCGCACCAGACGAACGGCTCCTTCAGACGGCACTGGACGGCGATCTCGCAGATTCGGGCAACTTCGAGGCGCAGATCGAACGCCTTCTCGACGATCCGCGCGCGCGTGTCGCACTGGACGAGTTCGCTGCAGATTGGCTCAAGGTCGAAGACCTGCCGCCGCTCGATCAGAACCGGAACGATCCGTTGTTCGAGGCGTTCGCCGGCGATACGAGTCCCGATCGGCGGCTGCGCGACGCGATGATCGACGACGTCTTGTCGATGGTCAGCTTCTACACGTGGGACGAGCCGTCGGGGATCAGCGAGCTCCTGCAGAGCAACCGCAGCTTCGCGCGCGACGACCAACTCGCCAACCTGTACGGAGTCGCTCAGTGGGACGGAACCTCCCAACCGCCGACCTTCGGCAACGGAGAAAGACCAGGGTTGTTCACTCGCGCGCTGTTTCTCACGACAGGCAGCGCCAACACGCGCCCGATCAGAAAGGGCGTCTTCCTGCGGCAACAGGTTCTGTGCGACGTCATCCCTCCGCCGCCCGCGGGCGCCAATGCCAACGTCCCCGACCTTCGACCCGACATGACCACGCGCGAAGTCGTCGAAGAACTGACTGAAGCGCCGGGGACGGCTTGCGCCGGCTGCCATTCGACGCTGATCAATCCGCTCGGATTTGCCACCGAAAACTTCGACGCACTGGGACGCCTGCGCTCGGAGCAAGCATTATTCGACGACGAAGGCTCGAAGCTGGGCAGCAAAGCGGTAGACACGTCGTCGGTACCGCAAGTGATACTGGGCGACACGACGGAAACCCAAGGCGCCGAAGACCTGATGCGCCTGATCGCCAATAGCGGCAAAGCCGAAGCGTGTCTGGCACGGAACTACTTCCGCTTCACTTTCGCTCGCTGGGAGGACGCCAAGCGCGACGGGTGCACCCTCGAAGCGATGCGCGAAACGTTGGCCGCAGGCGGCAGCCTACGTGAACTGCTGAAAGCCACAGTACTGGATCCCGCCTTTCGGCGCCGCGCATTCGAGTGAGAAACAAGCCAGCCGAAGGTATCGACCCCGACCAGCAGATCAACCATGGCCAGAAAGATCATCGACGTAAGTAGACGGCAACTGCTGTTCGGTATCGGCGGCTTTACGCTTGCGTTGCCGATCCTGCCCTCTTTGCTCTCACGCAGCGCGTACGGCCAAGATCCACTGTACACGCGCACTCC
>QJWJ01000316.1 GCA_003235365.1 Deltaproteobacteria bacterium | reverse complement strand
ATCGACAGCACCGAGGGCGCGTGGAGCAGTGGCATCGACTACGAGGGTGGCAACTCGGGTCACCGTCCCGGCGTCAAGGGCGGCTACTTCCCCGTTCCCCCGGTCGATTCGCTGCAGGACCTGCGCAGCGAGATGTGCACCGCGCTGGAGCAGATGGGTCTGGTAGTCGAAGTTCACCACCATGAGGTGGCGACCGCTGGCCAGTGCGAGATCGGTGTGGGTGGCGACGAACTCGTCGCCAAGGCCGATCAAGTGTTGATGCTCAAGTACGTCATTCAGCAGGTGGCCGCAAAGAACGGCAAGACGGCAACCTTCATGCCCAAGCCCCTCGTCGGTGACAACGGCAACGGCATGCACGTGCACCAGTCGCTTCAGAAGGACGGCAAGCCCGTGTTCTCCGGCGACGTATACGCGGGTCTCTCGCAGGAAGCGCTCTGGTACATCGGCGGCATCATCAAGCACGCCCGTGCCATCAACGCCTTCACCAACCCCAGCACCAACAGCTACCGCCGCTTGGTCCCGGGCTTCGAGGCTCCCACCATCCTCACCTACTCGGCGCGCAATCGTTCCGCGTCCATCCGCATTCCGTGGGTCAACAACCCCAAGGCCGCCCGCATCGAGGTGCGTTTCCCCGACTCGATGGCGAACCCCTACCTCGCATTCGCTTCGATGATGATGGCCGGTCTGGACGGCATTCAGAACAAGATCGACCCTGGCAAGCCCATGGACATGGACCTCTACACGCTGTCTCCAGCAGAAGAGGCCAAGCTCCCCACCGTGTGTCACTCGCTCGACATGGCGCTGGACGCCCTCAACAAGGACCGCGAGTTCTTGACCAAGGGCGGAGTGTTCACGGACGATCTGATCGACGCTTACATCGATCTGAAGATGAAGGAAGTCACCCGGCTGCGTCAGCAGACCGTGCCGTGTGAGTTCGAGATGTACTACAGCCTCTGAGTTCGCCTGGGATCGGATCCCAGATTCGAAGCCCCGAACGTCCAGCGTTCGGGGCTTCTCACATTTTGGCTTCGGTAGCGGAGCGGGGACGGGGACGGGGGGACGGGTGGCAACTCGACCGGGCAAACACCGCAGGCAAGTGGAGCTGCGACGTCGTTCGTTCCTGAGTGAACGGCTCGACGCTTGTTGGGTTGGAGTAACGCTGGAAGCTCGAGCGTTCACTGCAAGCCACCTCGATCGCGCAGCTCGACCAAGCGTGAGTCATGGCCACCCGATCCGCGCAAGGCACTGCGCGAGGCACCGCGCGACGACTGACTGCGCCACGGAGTTACGGTCGGGCAAACCGACACGGCGATAACTCAAAGCGACTACAAACCGACCAAACGGTGCCCATCAGGCGGCTGAGTGGACCCCGGCTCCGCCGTGTAAACCCGATGCAACCAAACCATCGAGGCTAGAACAATCACCCACACCGTGCGGTGTTGCCCCCCTTTCGAGCAGAAACGCCCACATCTACTCCTGCGTAATTCCGCAGGGATAGAAAACTCCGACGTTTCGGAAACTTTGCACCAAAGCGGAACGAGTTCTAGCAATTCCGCACCAGGTCGGGAGAGGAGCGCGTGTGCGCAACTAGTGAACCAAATTATCTGTATTTCAGGGGTAATTTCTTGCGGCGATCACCCGTAATGCACAATTAGTGACCGCGAAGGATGCACACCCCGCCGTGGGAGAACAGCCCCATGCTGTCTAGTCCCGTTTTGGCAGCAAGTCGATAATCGACCCAAATGGGTTAGCAGGCCACGTGATATGTCACAGCCACAAGTCCCTATAGCCACCTCCAGGAGAGATGCGCCGTGACAGAACCGCTCGATACACTTCTCAGGAAAGCCCGCAACAGCCAAGGGTTAACCCAGCACGATGTTGCCAAGGCGACCCGCACTACTGTCTCCCGCATTTCGAGGATCGAGCGAGGCTCAGAGTTGCTGGGATTTCCCAAGTCCACACGCCTGGCCAAGTGCTTGAAACTCGATCACAAGCAGGTCATCGCGTCGATCCTCAAGTCGCTACTGGTTCGCGCCGACCTGGAAATGGACATACGCCTGCTCAAGCCCGGCAAGAAGCGATCACGAGCTGGTGAGGAAGTAGCCCGTCTGCGCTATGCCCAAGGTACGAGCGTTCGTCAGCTCGCAAAGACCGCCGGCATGCTTCCCTCTCGCGTCGCGAAGGTAGAGAACGACGCGGAACTAGTCCTGCAGCCGTCGACGGCCGCTCGCTTCGCCGACGCACTGGGTGTCAAGCAAGCGGCGTTGGTCGAACTGGCGCTTCAAGATCTGCTCAGCAAACACAAGCTGAATCAGTATCGCGTCAAGGTCGTCTGAGACCGCTTCGTGTGGAGCGCTCGCCGCCCCGCGAGCCAAACGCCAACGCGGTGCGCGCGTGCGATGTCATCGGATTGCCTCCGCCGACGAGCGCGCCGCATTCGTGAGACCGGACGGGTCCGTGAAGCCCAGACACGGCGCCGCCGACGCGACGCGGCACGCAACTCGGATTTCTTGAAGCGGCGCCCACGTGGAGGCTGCCTTCCCCGGGCTAGCTGTGGCAAACAACGGGCGTGCCACTGCACTGGAGCCCTGGGCGTTGCCGCGAGCCTGTAGCGAATGATCGGGGCCCCGACGACCCTCGAGAGCGTTGCTCGACGCTCCAACTTGCGCCGCGCGGCGCCGGCGCAACAACCACAGCCCCGATGTCCGGTCCTCTCCGGCGCTCGGCGCCCAGTAACAACCGAAGGCCCAATCCCAAGGCCCGACAACCCCACGGCTGGTCGTGTATCGCAGTCGTGTTCGGGGCAACGGTGCTCGTCAGTGCCACCGGCTGCGAACGCCGGAAGACCAAGCTCGAGGAGATGAACCTCACGCCGGAGGAAGCGCGGCGAATTCTGGCCGAGATCTCCGCCAAGCAACACGAGAGTCAGCCTCCTGAGGCTCCCGGGGCGAGACTACCCGCCAAGCGGGCTCCCACCGTGTCCTCGACCGATGCAAGCACGGCCGTCCCCGAAACGTCCGAGGAAGTCGCCCAAGCGTTCGAACCCGAAGCGGTGCAGGGCCGTTGGGTCGTGGATGGTTTGGTCGACGTCGGTCCGGCCGCCCCGTCGTCCGCGTCACGGCAGGGTGTGGTTTTGATTAACGGCGAGAACGAGCTATTCGTCGCCAAGCTGGGGGCCGTATCTGCGAGCAGCTCGCCTCAGCCGACACCGATCAGCCCTCTCGAAGGTGACCACGGACGCTTCGCCCTCGGTCGGGGGCCGTCGTTCGCCGACGGGAAAGCATTCTGGGTCACGAGCCATTTCTTGCTCAGTCGGCCCCTGAAGCCCCCGTACGGACCACTCGAGATCCTCTCACAGGATGCGCGGGTGGGAACGCGTACTGCGGCGCTACCGAAACACGAAAACCAGTCAGGCGGCTCCCGCCCCACGTGGGTGGCTTACATCGCCCTGCCGACGGTGAAGAACGGCCCACTGCGCGCCAAGCTCTGGTACGGCGAGGAACACGAGGCCATCCTCACCGACCCGAGCGCGTCGTCTCTGAGCGTCGAGCTCGTCGAGCACGGCGAGAGTGTCTATGCGATGACACTCGAAGCGCGCATGGGTCAGTCCAACGTGCACGCGCGGCAGATCGTCCCCGGCCTGCCGCCAAAGGTCGGCGAAGATCGCGTCGTCTGGGTTGGCGGCGGCTCGAACCCCACGACCGAGTTACGCGTCGCACCAGGCAACGGACGCGCCGACAATCTGCTCGGGTTACTGCCACTCGAACAGGACATCAGTCACTTCGGGCTTGCGATGTTGAGTTTCGACAAACTCGAACCCGGTGGCTCGACCCTCGAACGCTGGACGGGATACGCCAACGGCATCAACCCCGCTCCCGTGGCGGCACAGACAATCTGCAACAAGACAGTGGCCCTGTTCGCCCGTCCCAGCGCAGCCGAACCGGGCTCACCGCAGGAGTTGGTGTTCGCTGAGGTCTGGTCGGGCGTTGCCAGGTCGACGGTGGTACTCAGCCGCTCGAAAGCCTTCTACGACGTGTCGTTGGCACCGGTGAAGCATGGGGCGCTCGTCAGCTACGTCGCCGACCATCGAACGTGGGCCAGAACCGTTCGTTGCACCGCCGCGAAGCAATGATGGTCGAGCCCCACCGCCCGCTCGCCACGTCCTTGCCATCGCGACGATCACGGCGCCGCGTCGACGTCGTTTGAAACGATTGACCCCGGTTGGCCCGCGTGCGAGACCCCGTCCGCGAATGGAGAGTGCTGCGTGAGTAAGAAGAAGAAGAAGAAAACCAGCAAGAAGACGCCCAAGCCGAAGTTCACCGCGAAGACCGCAGACAAGCACGCCCTGTATCAGCTGAGCGTGCAGGACGCGGACTACGAAGTGGGCATGATCTCGCGTATCTTCAAGCGTCTTCGCGGACGCAAGGCGCTCTCCGTCCGCGAAGACTTCTGCGGCACGGCGCTGTTTTGTGCGACGTGGGTCAAGAGCGACAAGCAGCGCACGGCACTCGGCGTCGACCTCGATCCGGGCGTGCTGCAGTGGGGCATCGAACACAACCTGTCGCCGATTGGAGAACCGGGGAACCGCGTCAAGCTGGCGCAATCCAACGTCTTGGACAAGGTCCCGGGGCGTTCGGACATCTGCATCGCGTTCAACTTCAGCTACTGGTGCTTTCAAGACAGACCGACGCTGCTCGAGTACTTCAAGCGAGCCAAGCAAGCGCTCGTCGACGACGGCCTGTTCTTCCTCGATGCTTACGGCGGTTACGAATCTTACGAGCCCGATCTCGAAGAGCCGCGGAAGATCGACGCGGGGTTCACGTACATCTGGCACCAAGACGTGATGGACCCGATCAACAACCACGTGGTCAATCACATCCACTTCGAGTTCAAGGACGGGACGAAGATGCGCAAGGCGTTCACGTACGACTGGCGCCTGTGGACCTTGCCGGAACTGCGTGAACTACTGCTCGAAGCGGGCTTCGCCGACGTGACCGTGTATTGGGAGGGCGCAGACGAAGAGGGCGAAGGCAACGGCGTGTACCGCCCGCGCAAGTCCGTCACCAACGAGGCCGGTTGGGTCGCCTACTTGGTCGCCACGCCCTGAGGCTCCCCGTTCGCCGATCAACCGAACAAGTCGCCAGCCATCGCCCAGTGGCTGGCCGCGAGCTCGTCGAAGGTCACGAAGACGCGGCCCGGCTCGACGCGCAGCGAGCGCTGCAACGCTGAGGTGACGTCAGCGCTGAGCGCGGCCCGGGCCCCGGCTGCCGCTTTGCCGATCAGCCGCACACTGACGAGGCAGCACGGTGAGGGGTCGTCGGCGAAGCGCATCGCGCCGACCGGCGCGATGCGCACCATGACGTACGCGGTCGGTTTGCCCAAATGCTCGGAGACCAGCTTCGTCACTTCGGATAGCAGCGACTGTTGTTCCGAGCTGTCCCCCAACGGCGCGTTGGTCGCGATGTCCAAGTACGGCATGCTCCGACTATACTTCACTCGGTGGTCGATCGAAACAGCACCAACCCGGAGCCCGGACCCGTCATCGGTCGCTTGGCACCCAGCCCGACCGGTTCCCTCCACCTGGGGCACGCGCACGCCTTCGTGCTGGCGTGGTGGCAAGCCAGGAGCCGAGGTGGACTGGTTCGGCTGAGAATGGAAGACCTCGATGCGGGGCGCGCAAACCAGCAGCACGTCGACCAAAGCCTGCGAGACCTCGAGTGGCTCGGCTTGGATTGGGATGGTCCGATGCTGCGTCAATCCGAGCGGCTCGAACCGATCCGAGAAGTCGCTTACTCGCTGCATCGAAGTGGCTTGGCCTATGCCTGCTGTTGCTCGCGCTCGGACGTTCGCCAGGCCCTCGCCGCTCCCCATGCCGGCGAGGACGAACCCGTCTACCCGGGCACGTGCCGCGGTCGCTTTGCCGACCTTCGCCAAGCCGAACGGCAGTGCGGCGCCCCGGTTGGTTTGCGCTTCGCCGTCGACTCACGGGAGTTCCGTTTCCACGACTCCATCCACGGCGAGTGTCGTCACCGCCTCGATGCCAATCCGGGGGACTTCTTGATCCTACGTCGCGATCGCACCCCGGCGTACCAGCTGAGCGTCGTCGTGGACGATGCCTTCCAGGGCGTCACCGACGTCGTGCGGGGCGCCGATCTGCTGGACAGCACCGCGCGACAAATCGCGCTCTTGCGCGCGCTCAATCTGCCCGAGCCGAGCTATCACCACGTGCCGTTGATAGTGGACACCGAGGGTCGTCGGCTCGCAAAGCGTGACAACAGCAGAAGCCTGACCGCACTGCGCGACGCGGGCATCGATCCGAGACAGGTCATCTCTTGGGTGGCACGCAATTGTGGATTGCAGGTTCCGAGCAGGGTCGGCGCAAACGAGGTCGTCTCGTCGTTCACGTTGGCGAACGTCACTCCATCGCCGATCGAGTGTCGCATTGACGATTGGTACCGCTGATGACTTGCGCGACGACCGTGACGCATGTATTGATGTGCGCCACGAAATGAGTCACGCCAGAGCAGGCATCAGCGTACGCAAGACTGTAGTTGGGCGCGGTGTATTCGCGACTCGCAGGTTCAAGAAGAGTGAAGTGATCGGGCAAATGCGCGGCAGCGTGGTCGTCGATGACGACTACGATCCCGACTACGCCGTCGATTTGGGAGCGCACGGGACGCTCGAACCTTGGGCGCCTTTTCGTTACCTCAATCACAGCTGCGAACCCAACGCCGAACTGGTGATGATGGAGCCCGAGGACGACGAACCACCCACGATGTGGGTCGAAAGTCGCCGAGCGATTCTGCCCGGCGAGCAAATCACCATCGATTACATGTGGCCCGCCGAAGAAGCGATACCGTGCCTGTGCGGCACGCGGCGTTGTCGGGGTTGGGTCGTCGAAGCCAAGCTCCTGAACAAAGTCGCGCGAATCAAGGGCAAAGCCGCGCTCGAGGCGAATCCGATCAACCGCGCACCCTCGCGTTCCCGCGGCAACGCGCGTCCCTGACTTCGACGTCGGCTCAGTCGAGCTGGGCCGTGGGAGCCATCGAGCATCGACCATGGCAAAACGTCCCCACTTTCTGTTCGCCCACGGTGCCGGCGCCCCGTCGAGTTCCACGTGGATGCGACGCTACGCCGAACAGCTCGGCAAGCTCGGTACCGTGCATTGCTTCGACTACCCCTACTTCGCCGAAGGACGACGCGCGCCGGACCGACTGCCCAAGCTGGTCGAAGCCCATCGCCGAGCGTTGGGGGCGGTCCGAAAGAAAGCGCACGAAAGCAAACTGATTCTCATCGGCAAGAGCATGGGTGGACGCGTGGGCTGTCATCTCGCCCTGGAAGAGCCCGTCGATGGCCTCGTGTGTCTCGGATACCCGCTCAAGGGTATGGGTCGGGGCGCCATTCGCGATCAAGTCCTGCGCGAACTCCGCACACCAATCCTGTTCGTCCAGGGCACGCGCGACAATCTGTGCCCGCTCGATTTGCTGCAGAGCGTCCGCACGCAAATGACGGCTCCCAATAGCCTGTTCGTCGTGGAGAGCGGCAATCACTCACTCGAAGCGACGAAGACCTCGCTCAAGAAGGAAGGCGTCACGCAGGCTCAGATCGAAGCGAGCATCATCGAGCACATCGACGCGTTCGTCTCCGAACTGCCGACGCATCGGTGACGTCCGTTCGTCTCGGTACGCCTCAGGGCAAGCGTCGGTCTTCAGCGACGTTTCAACGTGGGCCGGGGGTCTCGTCCACGTCGCTGACGGGCATCGGAAACGGAGTCATCGTGGCGCGTTGGGAAACCGGCGGCTGATCCATCAGCACCGCCACCGAGCTGAACTGGTCGCTCGACTCGAGCAAGATCTTCACAATCATCGTCAGTGGGACGCTCAACAGCATACCCATCGGTCCCCACAACCACCCCCAAAACACCAACGACAGAAACACGATCAGCGTCGACAAACCGAGCTTCCTGCCGAGCAGGCGAGGCTCGATGATGTTGCCGATGATCGTGTTGACGCCGACGTACGCGGCCGCGACGGCCAGCGCGCTGCCAAAGCCGAACTGAACCAGAGCCAACAACACCGGCGGTACTGCAGCGACGATGGATCCGATGTTCGGAATGTAGTTGAGCAAGAAGGCGATCAGCCCCCACAACACTGGGAAGTCCACGCCCATCAACGCCAGCAGCAGCCCCAGAACCAGGCCCGTCGCAACGCTCAGATAGGTCTTCATCACGACGTAGCGCTTGACCTCGGTCACCAGACGCGAAAACCGACTCAGATCAGCCTGCGGATCGCCGATGGCGCGACGCAGTTTGCGTGGAATGCTCGCGACCTCGAGCAGACTGAAACCGAGGGTGAGGATGATTAGCGCAGTGTCCGACAAGAGCGACGCCAATTGACTGACGAGCTGTGCGGCGATGCTCATCGCCGCGCCGGGATTGACCATCTTGCGAAGGTTGTCCGCAGAAACGGCGATCCCATAGCCCTCGAGAACCCGCGTGTACTCGCCCAATGCCGTGTTGAGCCGGTCCTGATAGCGAGGCACGGCCGCGACAAAGCCGTTGACCGAGCTACCAAATGCCGTTCCAAGCCCCACCAAGACGACGATCACCGTCAGCAGAACGACGCTGACCGCAAGCCAAGAAGGCCAGCGGCGACTTTGGAGCCACATCACCGCGGGCGCGGTCAGCACCGTCAAGAAGCCGGCGAAGACCAGCGGAACCAACAATTCTTCGGCCGCCTTCATCCCTGCCAACAGGATGACGAGCGCAGCCCCCGTGAGCAGCACCCGCGTACCTGTCGGTGAAGACGACCCGGGCAGAAGGCTCAACCGTTCGGAAATCGCTCTTACTCCTCGTCGTCGGTGTGCCCGTCACCGGGCGCCGCGCCATCGTTGTCGAGGTCGGAAGAAAGAAACACCTCGTGCACCTCCAGGCTGTTGGGTCCACGAAACATCTCCTTGGGGGGCCGATTCTTGTGGGCCTCGGCAAAGGCAGGGCTTTTCGTCCATGCCTCGAAGTCCTCGAAGCTACGCCACCAAGTCTTGACTTCGTAGTAGCCCTCCGCCTCCGGGTCGTCGACGAACGCCCCGACTTCGTGCGAGAACTTCTTTGGTCGCGGTCGGTGAACCTCGTTGCGCACGAATCCGGGAGATTGGTCGACCAGATGCCGACGCTTGGAGAAGCGGTCTTCGAAATCCTCCTCGAATCCCTCCGATACTGCGATGCGATTGGTCACAACGATCATGGTCGGCTCATCCTCCAAATCCCGGCGCGGCCCGCTCGGGTCGCCTCGAAGCGTAACGCACCTGAGTTAGCAAAGATCTCTGCAACGGCCAACGGAAGCGTTGACACCCCATCGAACGGGCATGGCGAGCCTCGATTTGGCCGGCGATCTCCGCGCGCTGGGGAGTCGAGAGCCGGGAGCCACTGGGATGTCGCTGCGAGATCGCGCTCGTTCCATGGCAGAACGGTCACCGCGGGGGATGTCCATGTTTGGCACGCTGCGCAACCAACGACTGGCTGGCAGCAGCGCAGCCAACGCCCCGGGTCGACCGCGACCTCTGGGCGGCACGAGAGCCAGCGAATGCTAGTACGGCCCTGGATATTCCAAAGGATTTCAAATGAGTAGAAAGACCGAGCTATTTTTGCAGAGCCGGCCGATGCCCGCCGAATACGCCATGCCTCGTCTTGGTCATAGCCTGAACTAGGCGTATCCCATGTGAATCCTCGACGCTCCGCGAACCTGCCCCCAATCGCGACGCCTGCACCGCAATACTCGCCAACCGCCCCGCGTTGTGCGAGAAAGCCATCAGGTGGTGCTGGGGTGGCTCGACGATTCTTCGTGGCTCTACCGTTCGACGTCGGTGCCTTCCCAGACTTGCGCCATCTGCTAGCGTAATTGGGCAGGCATCGAAGTGACTCATTCCTCGGACATCAACACGCCGCGGGGGCAACTCCCCGAAGCGATCGGACAGGCAGACGATGCGCAGATCGCCACTTCCGATGCCAGCGGCGAGGTCTCCGTCAACGCGCACCCGGACGATACGGGCGAAACGCTCGTGGATCTGGACCAACGTAGCGACGACGACACCCACGACTCGGTGGTCGTGCGAAAGAGCGAGCGGATCCGCGAGAAGGTCCGGGTCGCACGCGCGCACCTGGAGCGGCTGCCGAAGACGGACCGTCGTGCCCGACTTCTGCACGCAGCGGTCGTGCGCCGCGACGAAGTGCTGCTCGACGCCCTACTCCAAGAGCTCGAAAGCTGATTCGATCGCGCGCAGCGAAGCGCTGCAGGGCCAGGGCGTCGAAGGGAGACTGGCGCTCAGCGTGGCTTTCTGCTTTAGAAGCCCCCATGAAATTGCCCCGGGTTCCCAAGGCTGCAATCTTCGATCTCGACGGTGTGCTCCTCGACACCGAACCACTGTACAGCGACGCCGCGCAGGCGGTCGTGAGCCGCTACGGCAAGAACTTCGACGTCTCCCTCAAAAGGCAAATCATGGGCGGCGACGCACTGAAAGGGGCGCAGCTGGTCGTCGAGACGCTACAAATCCCACTGACGCCAGAGCAGTACTTGAAGGAGCGCGGCGCGATCCTCGAACGGTTGTTTGCCAACGTTCCAGCGATCGACGGCGTCGAGGCGTGGGTCGCGACCTTGCGCGCCGCGGGCATGCCCTTCGCAGTCGGAACGAGCAGCGTCCGCGCACTCGGCGAAGTCAAGTGGGCGCGCCACCCGTGGCTCCAACAGATCGAACCCAAGGTCTGCGGAGATGAAGTGGAACGTCGCAAACCGGCACCAGACATCTTTCTCGCCGCCGCGAGCAAACTCGGGGTGGCGCCAGAGGATTGCGTCGTATTCGAGGATTCGCCCTCTGGAGTCACGGCGGCCCGCAACGCGGCCATGCAAGTGATTGCTCTGCGCGCACCGGAGATCGATCGTGAACACCTGGCCCACGCCGACCTCGTCGTCGATGCTTACAGTGAGCTGAACCTGACCGTCCTCGGGTGGTGACGGCGCATTCGTTGCGATGTCGTGAGCACGGCACGGTGACTTCCACGACGCCGGGGTTGCAGGGTCACGCTTGGCGAACGCTGTGCCGCGGCTCGGGTATCCACCGATAGAACACTTCCAGCTGTGACCGCTGCTCCTCGGGCATGTACTCGAAGTTGCGACCGCGATCGATGATCTCCCAGAAATCCTTGCTGCGCACCGTCTCGAGCTGGTGCCGAATGGTGACCATCCGTTCGTAGGGTTCGTCCTTCATGTCGATGGCAATCTTCTGGGCGCGGCGCTCGTCGCCGTTGGCGAGATAGAAACACGCGAGCTTGACTTGCGCCTTGCGCACACCCAACAGGCCTTTCTCCTGCGCACGCACGGGTAGCGGTCGGTCCAGGTCCAGAAACTCGTTCAGCATGTCGTCTTCCTGCTCGAGCCCGAGGCCATGTGCGAGCTCGCAGAGAGTCGACACATCGTAGGCGACCGTCTCCGTGATGAACGGCAATTGCTGGTCGAAACTGACGTGGCCGTAGTACTTCATGTAGCCGAGGCCCTCCAGCGCGGTGTCGGGCGCGCCCCCCTTGAGCATTGCCTCCACCAGCAGCCGATACTGGTTGAGCACGTTGTAGGCAGTGCGTACGTCTTTGGCGTTGAGCGTCGCCCGCAGATAGGAGTTCATGTAGCGATACACGAGCCGCAGCAACTCGGAATCCTTCTGCGCCAGAGCCGCTTCACCGATGTAGCGAGTGTCAATCGCGATGAGGTAGTTGATGTCCCTCATGGTGGCCAATGCCTCGTTGTAGATCCCGAGGTACTGACGCATGATCTTCCACTCGACCCAAGTCTGGCGCTGCTCGAGTTCGTGCAGGGACTCTGGGTCCATCGCCACGAAGTCGGGGTTGTTCTTGATCTGCGGCCCAATGGCGAACCACGCGACGTTGCTCGAACTCTTGCGCGCGACGTAGTCCAACGCGAAGTCTTTCAATGCGTCCACCGCGCCACTCGCGATGATCTTGTCTTTACCGGAAATCGAGTTACTGGAGATGTCCGTCAACTCTTCCATGGCAGACAAGACGTCGGCTTGGGCACTCTGAAATCGGCCGTGGTCGCGATGAGCCGCACTTCGAACGGCGCTCAAGGCACGGCTTCGGATCCGCGATATGATGTTCATCGGCTCGAGAAACCAGAACACGTAGCCGAAGTAGGGGGCCATCATCGCGAGACCGACGGTACTGAAACCCAGCATGGCCACGAGCGCAGCACGCGGAACGTGCTCCGAGTGCAACGACGGGCTCAACCACACCCCGAACACGCACACGACGATGTAGAACGTGAGCACCGTCAAGTTCAGCCGATCGGAAAAGAACATACGCGTCACACCGGTGAAGCGATCTGCAGACAGCTGCACGATGATGCTCACGACGGTGATGACGATACCGAACACTGCCGCTATCAGTCCGGCAAGTGAACTCGTCGCGTCAGTAATCGACCCCGAATCGAACGCGGTGTAGTGAGCCCACAGCGGCAGCGGCGACTCACGCAAGTCCCACCAGTACAGCACGCCAAACAACGACAGCGACAGTGCCGACAGGCCACCAATTTGCCACAACCAGCGCCGCAGAATGCTGGGAGACGACTCACCCATGTCGGCACTGTACACCAAACTCCCTTGGCGCGAACCCCCGCCGCTCGTCGTCGCCGCCCCGACGTCGCTGGACGCCGATCGCTGCGCCTCATCGTCACCCGAGCGCACGTTCAGACGGTGCGGGAAACGGGGCGACGGTGCCCCGATGTGTGCGAACCGAACCGCTCAGCGGGCGCGCAGCATTGCCACGATCTCGAAATGGTCGGTGTGAGGGAACATGTCCCCGAGAAACAACCGCTCGAGCGTGAAGCCGCGCCCACGGGCACGACACAGGTCGTTTGCAAATGAGCGCGCGTTGCACGACACCAAGACCAGGGCACGGGGTGCCAGGTCGAGCAGGGTTTCCAGCGTTGCCTTGGCCCCGGCGCGAGGGGGATCGACGATGATCACGTCCGGGCGCGGGCCCAGAGCCAACCAGCGCGCGGCCGCATTCGCCGCGTCGTCGGCGCAGAAGCCACTCCCATCGACCCCCTGGTCCAGCGCCGCCCGGCGTAGCGCGGAGATCGCCTCGGCGTCGCTCTCGACGCCGACACCACGACAGCCGGCGACCAACAACGGCAAGCTGAAGTTTCCCGAACCACAGAACACGTCGATGAAGGTCGTGTAACCTCGCTCGACGACGTACGCCGTCACCCTGTCAATCAGCGCCGCGTTCAGCGGACTGTTCACCTGGCGAAAAGACCCCACGGGGACGTAGGCAAACACGTTCGGAACCAGCGCTACGCGCTGCAGCGGCGGCGTGCCAGCCCCCTGGATCCAGCCGAGTACGCCATCGGGCAAGCTCGCTCGGATGTGCTCGGATGCCGCAGTCCAGTCGACGCTGCGGTCCGGCATTGGCGCGAACATGACGGCGCGTTGGCCGTCGAGATCTCGCCCCCGCAGCTCAGCATGCTTGCAGTGAACCAGCACGTCGCGCTCCGTCGAACACCAGACCACGAATTGCTCCAACCACTGGCGCAGGCTGGGCTCGAGCACCGGGCAGCGAAGATCCTTGTTGGGATTGAAGAAGCGCGGCACGCCGTCATCGAGCCGCAGGCGTATGCGATTTCGGTATCCCTGTGGGCTCGCCACCCAACACCAAGGGTCGTCGCCGACCACCGACCCCCGCAAGCCGTCCACGTCGACTCCGACTTGCTCCAACAACGACCACAGCTCGTCTTGCTTTTCGCGACGCTGCAGCTCACGCGGCACGGAAATGCGCGGACACCCCCCACAGCGCTCTGCCACGCGGCAGTGCAGCTCGAGTCCCCGCGAAATGCTCTGCTGACTGGGGACCCCCACGGCACGTCGAGGGGAACTCGTTGGAAGACTCGTCACGCGGCCACTCAACCAGGTCGGCAACGCGCGAACAAGAGCCAACGCGCCGAGCAGCCTGTCAGCGCTGGATTTGAGTAGGACCCCGCGCGATGCCGACTATCATCACGGCCTCCATGGCTCGTGACGATGCTTCGAAGTGGCCGGTGCTGGCAACGTGCTGGCTCGCAGCAACGATCAGCCTCGTCGGCGCCTGGGGCTTCACCGTCGACGATGCCCTGATTTCGACCAAGGTCGCGCACAACCTCGCCCGTGGGTTTGGTTACCGCTTCAACCCGGCAGGCGACGTCGTGGACTGCGTCACACCCTTGGGCTGGGCCCCGTTGCTGATGCCGCTGGCGTTCGATACAAGCTGGACGACCTTGCTCGCCGCTCGGTGGCTCGGTGTCGCTTGTCACTTCGCCACCGCAACGGTGCTGGGCTGGGCGTGGATCCGCGCTCGGGTCGGGTTCTGGCAATCACTCCCCACCGCGTGCGTAGTGGCGGCGTGTTTACCACTCGGCGCGTGGGCCTCGTCAGGAATGGAAACGCCGCTCGTCACCCTGCTGGCCACCATGTCGCTGCTCGGCGGACGCCTCGGGTTCATCAGCGCGAGCCTCGCCGCAGCGCTTCGCCCAGAGTTGCTCCCCTGGGCGTTCTGTCTGGCGATGGCAAGCCCCCACCCCACACCTAGGCGCCGAGCACTCGGAGTGTTGATGGCCATGTCCGGTGCGCTCGCGGTTGCGTTGCTGCGTGCGTGGCTTTTCGGGCAACCAGCACCGCTTGCCGTACTCGCCAAGCCCTCGGACTTCGAGCACGGACTACGCTACGGGATCGGCGGCACGGTGCTGTGCGGCGTGCCGCTGTTGCTGCTCGGGGCTCGGGCGTTCGCTCGCATCACTCCCACCGCCCGAGCGCACAGCGTCGCCATTGTTGCTCACGTTGGTGCGGTCACCGTCGCGGGCGGTGATTGGATGGCCCTGTTTCGATTGTTCGTGCCGGTCTTGCCCTGCTGCGCGTGGGTCGCGCCACAATTGCTCGCCGTCGAACCTCGCTGGTGGGCACGCGGAAAACTGGCCCTCGCCGCGGCAGCCTGTGCGTTGCTCATCGGCGGCAAGTTGACGAGCGCACGTGGAGTGCTGGAGTCGCGGCGCACACTGCTTCTGGAGTCGAGCGATCTGCTCGTCGGACGCACCGTGGGCACGCTCGACGTGGGCTGGGTCAGCGCGGCGGATCCCTTCGAGGTGGTCGACTTTGCCGGCGTGACGGATCGGCGGATTGCGTCGTTGCCGGGGGGTCACACCAGCAAGAAGCTACCCAAAGATCTGCTCCTGCGGCGCAACGTCGACACGCTGGTGTTGTTGTTGGCAGCTGCCAGCGAACAGCCGTGGGAGCCACCAGGAGGGACGTGGCGTTCGCTGCGGTTCAGTAGACAGGTCGAACAGCGCGTGACCCAGCTCGACGGCGCAGAACGGTTCGTGCCGATTCGCACCGTGCCACTGCGCGGCAGCGATCAAGCGTATCTGATCTTGTCGCGATTGTCCGAACGCGTTGCCACGCGCTGAATGAGCGTGCGCGACTCGCGAGCAAGCGGAACTGAGCATCCGCGCCGCAGACCGGACAGGCGGTGGCACCGCCCTCGAGTTGCGGGTCTGGCAGCGTCTCGGCGTAGAAGTCGCCGATCTCGGCCCCGATCCCACAGGTGGATGCTGGAAAGTGAGGGCTGAGAATACTGCTGCAGTGAGGCCCGAGCCGACAACGCCGATGCCCGCGCCCCGCCGCGTCCCGCGACGGGAGCCCTTCACCCCGGGCTGCCAGATGTAACCATCGCGGCTGTACAGCCCATGGGTGTGTCGCGTCGAGGTTGTTGGCTCGGTGAACTCATCGCCGGAGGGCGAATCCCCGGTGCGCACCGTCGGCAGGTGCCGTCCGTTGCCCGGCAAGTGTCAGCTGCGCGGGGACCCGCGCTGGCTCCCGCACTGCAACCGAGGCTCGATTGCTGTTCGGTCGGGGTCGGCACGCCATTCGCAATGGGGGCAAAGGCGATGCCGTCGAACGAGCTCCTATCCGTCGTCGAAAAGCCGATTGGCCTCTGCGCCATCGAAGCCAGCACGTTGCTGGGCCTGCAACCGGCCCCCATCAGCGTCGAGGTCTGCTGTTCGCGGGGGCCTGCGTACTTTCAGATGGTCGGCTTGGCCCAGACGCCGGTTCGCGAGGCACGCGTGCGGGTGACCAGCGCGCTGGCCCGGCTCGGAGTGTTGTTGGACGAGTACGCCATCACGATCAATCTCTCGCCCGCAGCGGTGCGCAAGAGCGACGCGGCGTTGGACCTGGCTATCGCCATCGGGATCCTCGGCGCCATCGGCAAGGTCCCCCTCGACTCCGTTCGCGCAACTGTATTGCTTGGCGAACTGTCCCTCGATGGACGCCTGCAACCCGTACGTGGAGTACTGCCTCAATTGCGCGGCGCGAAGCTGCGTGGATTGACTCGAGCGATTTTGCCCGCTGCCAACGCAAAAGAGGCAGGCCTGGTGGATGGGTTTCAACCGCTGATCGCCGATCACCTGCAACAGGTCTGCGATGCGTTGACCGGTCGAGGCAACCTGTCCGCAGCGCCGCGCACCGCATTCACTCCGCAACTCGATGCCTATTGCGTCGATCTCAGTGAAGTCACTGGTCAAGCAGTCGCTCGCCGCGCCCTCGAGATCGCCGCGGCAGGTGGCCACAACCTGTTGATGGTGGGTCCACCCGGCGCAGGCAAGACCATGCTGGCGAGGCGCCTACCGACGATTCTGCCCGAGCTGACCTACGCCGAGGCGCTCGAGACGACCGCCGTGCACAGCGTCGCCGGTTTGGTCGACCCGCAGCACGGGATCATCGCAACGCGGCCTTTCCGCGCGCCCCACCACACCGTGACCGAGCAAGGCCTGATCGGGGGTGGTGAAACGCCGCGTCCCGGGGAGATCAGCTTGGCCCACAACGGCGTACTGTTCCTGGACGAACTGGCCGAGTTTCGCCGCTCGGTCCTCGAAGCACTGCGTCAACCACTCGAAGACGGCAGCGTTCACATTTCACGTGCGCGAGCACGGGCTCAATTCCCGGCGCGCCCGGTCCTCGTCGCAGCGATGAACCCCTGCCCGTGTGGTTTCTACGGGCATCCCAGCGCACGCTGCCGCTGCAGCGAAGCCCAGCGAGACCGCTACAAGAGCCGCCTCAGCGGTCCGCTTCTCGACCGACTCGACGTGCACGTCGCCCTGCCTCCCGTTCCCGTCTCCGCCCTGACCGAACGCGTGCGCGGGGAAGATTCGGCGACGGTTCGCGCGCGGGTGCGTCGCGCCCGCGACGTCCAGAGGCGTCGCGTGACCGAAGGCATCACCGCCGCTCACTGCAACGCGGAGTTGCGTCCCGCTGATCTCGATCGGGTGCTCGAGCTGACCAGCACCGCGCGGCAGCTCCTTTCCCGAGCCGCCGACCGCATGAACCTCAGCGCGCGCGGCTTCGGCAAAGTGCTGCGCGTCGCTCGCACCGTCGCCGACCTGGAGAACGCCTCCCGAGTGGGCGAGCGCCACGTCGCCGAGGCACTACACGGCCGCTTGCTCGACCGCGGTGCGTGAAGACCCCGGAGCGCGCTTTCGACTCGCTCCTCCGTTCCAACCAAGGAAATCCCATGTCCGAGAACAAGAAGAATCCGACGCCTTCCTCCAAACCCACCACACTGACCGCCAAGGCCCTGGCCAAGGCGTCGCCTCGCGACGAGACAGATACGCCCTCGTCCACCAAAGAGGACCAGCCGCCACCTCCGCCAGCATCCGCGAAGGCCGGGGGCGAGTCACCTACCGCCAAAGCCGCTCGTAGAGCCGGCGCACTCGACGACGACCAACCCCGCGCAGAAAGGTCGGACCAACTCGGTGCCATCGTCGGTGAGGCGGAGAAGACCTTCGGCAAGGGCTCGGTGATGCTCCTCGGCAACGGTCCCGTCGAACCCATCGCCGCGATCCCGACCGGCTCCGCGGCGCTGGACCGCGCCCTGGGCATCGGCGGCTATCCGCGTGGCCGCATCGTGGAGATCTTCGGCCCGGAGTCGAGTGGAAAAACGACACTCACGTTGCACGCCATCGCCGAGGTTCAACGCACAGGCGGGGTGGCTGCGTTCATCGACGCGGAACACGCGTTCGACACGCGTTACGCCAAGGCGATTGGAGTCGACACCTCGACACTGCTCGTCTCTCAGCCGGACCACGGTGAGCAGGCACTCGAGATCGCCGAGTTTCTGACGAAGAACGGCGAACTCGACCTGGTCGTCATCGACTCGGTTGCGGCACTGACGCCGCGTGCCGAGATCGAAGGCGACATGGGGGACGCGCACATGGGGCTGCACGCCAGATTGATGAGCCAAGCGCTGCGCAAACTCACCGCGGTATGCAACAAGCGAAACACGACGTTCATCTTCATCAACCAGTTGCGTCAGAAGATTGGTGTGGTGTTCGGCAATCCGGAGACGACAACCGGAGGCAACGCGTTGAAGTTCTACGCGAGCGTGCGCTTGGACGTGAGGCGCACCGGCAAAGTGACTGCCGGTGAAGTGGTGATCGGAAACCGCACCAGGGTCAAGGTCGTGAAGAACAAGTGCGCGCAACCGTTCACCGAGGCCGAGTTCGACATTCGGTGGGGGATCGGCATCGACGCGGCCGCAGACTTGCTCGAGACGGCGACCAACGCGGGTATCGTCCAGAAGAACGGCGCTCATTATGCCTTCGACGGCGTGGTCATCGGACACGGAAAAGAGAAATCGAGGGAAGCGATTCTTCGGACACCAGCTCTGCTGACCGAGCTGCAGCGCGCGCTGGGCGCAGCGGCCCAACCGAGCCGAGCTGCGTAACCCAGCGCGAGGGGCACCACGGAATCCGTCGAGCGCGGGCGCTTTCGGGGCGGCTTCGACCTGCGAGAGTCCGTCGCTCGAGCGTCCCCGTGCCGCCCCCGAGTGCCCCACTCGTCCGAGGTCAGGCACGACCGGGAGCCCAGCCGTGCTGAGTCAGCCTGCACAAGCGCGTACCACGTGGTGCTCTCCCAAAACGTTGGCATCGTCGCCCAACTGGGGTAGGCCGGTTGAAACCTACCCCGCGATGCTCATGAACGCTCTTCGACCAACCACACCGCAAGCTCCCTCCAAAGCATCACGGCCGCGCCGCTGGCTTGGCGCGGCCGCGTTGGCCGCGATGCTTTGGTGCGTGTCGTCCGGCGCCCAAGCAACCAACAAGTATCTGGAAATGCCCAAAGAGGTCGCCTCGGAGGAGACCCCGGCATTCCGCTACGCCAACATGAGCAACCGCGAAGCGCTGCGCGAACTCGACCGCCGAGGCATCGCCTACCGGCGCATCACGCAGCCCGTCGACGGCGTGCGCGCCCCCATTCGCCTCACCGGGCCGATGTGGGGTGTCGACATCCACTCGAGCCTGCCCGAGGACGAGTGGGAGACCACCATCTACAACATCTTGGACGCCCGCCTCGCCCTGGCACTGTACGATCTGTGCCGGATCTTGTCGCAACACGACGTGGTCGAGATCGTCCATTTCACGATGTACCGAATCCAGGGCAAACACGACGGGAAACCTCGCTTTCGGCACCCCGGTGGCCTGGCGATCGACCTCGGCGCCGTCAAGAAGAAAAACGGCGAATGGATGAGCGTGGGGCCGCATTGGCCTGGGCAAATCGGCGCCAGGACCTGCGGTGACGGTGCGCGCAAGTTGATCGGACGTCGGGGGCGCGAGTTGATGAGCATCATGTGCGAAGTCGCCGACCAGCGGATCTTCCACTACATGCTGTCCCCGCACTTCGACGAACCGCACGGAGATCATCTCCACCTGGAAATCAAACCGGGCGTGAAGTGGTTCTTGGTCAACTGATGCGGAAGCTGCTAAGCGCTGCCGCATGCGTGTCGGACAGCTCATCGGTCCGGAGCTGAGGGCTCTGCTCGAGGAGAACCCGGGCGAGGTCAAAGAGGTTCTCGACGAGATCCATCCCGAGGATCTGGCGGACATCGTCGAAGGACTCTCCAGCGACGAAGCCGGGCAGCTGTTGCTGGAGCTGCCCACGGACTACGCCGCGCAAGTCTTCGAGCGTCTGGATGAAGAGCAACAGCAACAGCTCGCCGAGAAGCTCGGTGCCGAGTCCACGGCGGAGCTGACGCTGCAGATGGACCCGGATGACCGCGCGGACTTCCTCTCGGTCATTCCCGACGCCTTGAGCGACCCCATCCTGCGGCACCTCGAAGCCCAGGATCCGGAGGTCGCTGAGGAGGTTCAAGACCTGCAACAGTGGCCGGAGACCTCCGCCGGTGGTTTGATGACCACCGACTACGTCGAGATCCGTCCGGACATGACCGTTTCCGAGGCGACGGCGGAGGTGCGCCAGCTCGCCGATGACGCGGAGACCATCGACACGCTGTTCGTAACCAACGCGGAAGAGCACCTGTTGGGCGTACTGCCGATCAAGCGGCTGCTACTCGCCGAGCCCAACGAACGCATCTCCGAGGTGATGGGGCACAACATCATCAGCGTGCCGCCCGAGCTCGACCAAGAAGAGGTCGCCAGCAAGCTCGCCAAGTACGATCTCAACGCACTGCCCGTCGTCGACGACGCGGGCGAGCTGTTGGGCGTCATCACTTCCGACGACATCCTCGACGTGCTGACGGAGGAGCAAAACGAGGACGTCCACCTGATGGCCGCGGTCAGCCCCATCCGCGAGGGCTACTTCGATACCAGCTTCTGGTTGTTCTTGGTGAAGCGCGCACCTTGGCTGGTCGTGCTGTTTCTCGGTGGGTTTCTGACGACGCAAACCTTGCAGGGCTTTCAACACGAGCTGGCCAGCGTGACGCAATTGGCGATCTATCTGCCCTTGCTGATCTCCGCTGGCGGCAACTCGGGGTCCCAGTCGTCCACACTGATCATCCGCGGTTTGGCCGTCGGCGACATCCAAACCAAGGATTGGTGGAAAGTGCTGGCCAAGGAGGGGGCGCAGGGTATCACTCTGGGCGCCTTGATGGCCATTCTGGGGATTGGCCGTTCGTTGCTCGCCGGCGACGGCAGCGAGTTCGCGCTGCTGGTGGGAGCGACGATCGTGACCATCGTGATGCTCGGCTGTGTGATGGGTGGAATGATGCCGATCCTGCTACACCGGCTTGGGCTCGATCCGGCCACGAGCTCGACCCCCTTCATCGCCAGCATGGTCGATGTGATGGGGATCATCGTCTACCTGAGCCTTGCTCGGCTGCTGTTGCACGGTCTTGCCGGCGCTGCCCCAGCGCCGTAGCTGCGAGTCCAGGACCCAGGGCCGCGACGCCTTGGGAGAAGACCTACATCGACGCCACCCGCACTCGATTCAGGCTCTGGCGAGAAGGCGCCAGTTGGTTATGCTGTGCTGCCGCGGACGGTTCACGAAGCCGAGCAGCAGACGCCATGGATCTCAAACAGGCTCTCATCGACGAAGGCGTCGCTTCCGAGCAGGAAGTCGAGACGGCCCACGCGCGCAGTGCCCTGTACGGTGGCGATCTGATCACGAACCTGCTCGACATCCGATCCATCGACGAAAAGGCGACGATGCGGGCAGCCTGCGTGACTTACGGAATGTCGCCCGCGCCGAGCGGTGAACTGCCCTACGCCTCCGCGGCGGCGATTGAGCTGTTGCCGCGTCACAGCGCGATGAGCTGGTGCATCTACCCATTTCGCCTCGACGGCGACGTATTGACCGTCATCGCCAGCGAACCGCTACCCACGGAGACCGAGCAACACCTGAGCAACACGCTGAACGTGCGTGTGCGGCAGCTACTCGCGCTGGCGCCACGCGTCCGCCAGGCACTGGCACGGGACTATGCGCATCCCGTCGAGGCGCGCGTCAGCAAGGCGTTGGCCCGTTTGGAGGGCAAACAGCCGACGCCATCGGTCCACGCGGACGACACGCTCATTCGCGGTCCGAGCTTCTCGAAGCTCCCCCACGCGCCGAGCATTGTTCCAGTGGGGTTCCCGATGACGTGGAGCGAAGCGGAGACCCACGGCGAAAGCGGGACCGCGGCGAAGAGCCGCACGCACAACACACCAATGCAAGAGCGGCGCGAGCACCAGGCGGCCGATCCGCTCGACCCCCCACGCACCACGCGGTCTGGTACGACCGAAGACATCCACCGTGAACTCGAGACGGCTACCCGCGGTCCGACGCTGCGCCCGACGCGCGCTCGCCGCCGCGGTCCGTACACCGCGTCCGACGCCAAACGCGACCTGCGCGAAGCCGGTTCGGTGGAAATGCTGGTGCAGATCTACTTCGACTTCGCCGCGCAGTACTTCGACTACAGCGCCATCTTCGCGGTGACTTCCACTGGCGCAGCCCTGCGCGACTGTCGTGCGTTGCATGGCGCGGCCACACACGCGCTCGATCCCCAATTCGCGCTCGACCAGTTCCCTGCGCTGCAGGAAGTTGCAGCGACGGGGCACTGGTCTTTGGTGGAACTGGACGACGTCGACCGCGAACTGGCGCGCGAACTGGGCTGCGAAGGGCCCGGTCGCAGTGTGTTGTTACCGGTACGCGTGCGCAACAAGACGACATTGATTCTGCTCGGAGGCTTCGAAGGCACCGACGTGAAGTTGGAGGACGTGGGTGATCTGCTGGCGTTCGAAGCGCTGATGTCTCAGGCCATCGAGCGAGAGATCTTGACCAAGAAGGCCGGACGAAGCAGTTCTGGGCCGAGTTCGGCGCTGCATGCCGAATCAGACGCCGTCGACTTCGAGGAGCGCCTGCGACAGCGCCCTTCGACCACCCGGCAGGGCACCGAAGCGTTGGTCCAAAGCTTCGGAAACGCGGGGGCAAAACCGCCCAAACGCGGTCCCTGAGAGCGCAGGCGGGTTGGCCGCGACGCACCGACGTCGAGATGACCGTCGCTTACCTCCCACAATGAATTGGTTCGCGTTCAGCGAGAGTCGAGCGAATCGCGATGGCAGCGTCGCGCCTCGACGCGCTGCGGTGCGGCGATGATCCGACCCGCCGATCAACTGCGCCCCAAGCGGTGATCGTTGCAGTTTGCCCTGAACCTTCCCACCCGACAGCAGCACAGTAGCGCCTGTGGACAAACACCAGGCCTGTCGCACTTGCGCTCAGTTGCTCGCCCGCACAGTGAGATCGTGCCTCGAAACCTTGCGACCAAAAACCTCGCATCCAACGCTCGACAAGGCACGCGACGTTGGATAGATCCAGCCCTCGATGGATTCAGAACCCATTGATCCCGCTCTGCAGGCTGCAAATCTGGCTCTGACGGGCCGCCGCATGCAGCGCGCGGCAAGTCGCTTCGCATCGATTCAGCTGCGCGGGATCCACGAGCCAGCCCAATCCGATCGGTCCCACGTCATCTGGGAAATCGCCGCGGTCGCGTCCATCGCCCTCGCCTCGGCTCTGGTGGTCTGCGGCGTGTGGATGTTGTGATCATCGCGCGCTGATGGGCGAGCACGGTTGTCGGGCGTTTTTTCGGACCCGCGTTGGGTGAGGATCTCGTCTCCATTCTCCGTTGCATCGAGTGAGCATTCGCGAATCGCGAGCTCGTCATGGTGAGAGCTGCCTCAGGCCATACGACGAGTCTGATGCGCCGTAACGGCAACGCTCCAGACTTCGTGCGAAGCTGGAGCGTTGGTGTGGCGTCGTCCCATCCGTCGCTGCGTCGTCGGATGGCTCCGCTTACTTCTTCTTCTTGCCGTCCTTCTTGGCGTCCTTGCCGTCGCCTTTCTCTTCGCCCTCTTCACCGCCACCAAAGGCTGCGCCCAGGCCATCGTCTTCCTTGGGCATGAGATCCTTCTTCTTGCCGGAGAGGTCGACCTTCCACGTCATCGAGTACTCCGACTCCTTGAACGGCGGCACGATCACGGCGCGGTAGGCGTTGAGCACGCAGTCCTCGATCTCGGACCCCGAAAACGGCGAGTTGATCGACGCTTCCTTGACAGCTCCGTCTCCGCGGAAGACCACGCTCACCTCACCCGTGCCCTTGGGAGCCTTCTCCACGACGTCGGGGCAGGTTACCGCGGACAACGTGGCTCGACGCAACTCCATCTCGGCTTGCTTGACGTCGAAGCTCTTCACTTCTTCGTCTTCGTCGCTCAGATCGAGTTCCGAGTCGTCACCGTTCTTGCGCGACTCCACCTCGGCCTCGTATGCGAGGCGCTCTTGCTCTTGCAGGCGCTCTTCGGGAGTCATCACGTGACTGGTCTCGTAGCTGGGACCGCACGCCAAAGCGAACGAGGAAGCGAGTAGGAGGAGAGAGTACTTCATGGCGCGCGAGTCTACACCGCCGGCAAGGAGCGTCAATCGCCCTCAGCGCTCGATGATACCGCTCTTGCTCAGGCCGTCGCGGGTGTAGACCGGAGGGCATGAAAGCGAGCCATGGAGCGAAGCGGCGGACGGCATCGCAAGCCGCTGCACTGAAGATTTTCACAGATCGGTGATCTTGTAGTCCTTGATCTTGTACAGCAAGGCGCGGTGACTGATCTCGAGCAGCTCGGCTGCTCGGGTGCGATTGCCCTTCGTTTTCTGGAGCGCCCGGCGGATCAGAATCTCCTCGATGACCCGCGTGGTCTTCTTGACGCTCAGTTCGCCACTGGACAGGTGGACTTGAACCGGGTCCTGTGATTCGCGCACGCGCTCCGGCAGGTCGGCGGCGACGATCTGATCACCTTCGGCCAGGACCATGGCGCGCTCGATGGTGTTTTCCAGTTCGCGGACGTTGCCGGGCCAGGGGTATTCGAACAGCAGCCGCCTCGCTTCGTTGTCCAGGCCACGCACTGACGTACCCAAGCGCGCGTTGTTGCGCGCGACGAAGTGCTCGACGAGCAGCGCGATGTCTTCGCGCCGCTCACGCAGCGGCGGCACCGCGATCGGCAGCACGTTCAAGCGATAGAACAAATCCTCTCGGAACCGTCCTGACTTCGTTTCTGCCAGCAGGTCGCGATGGGTTGCGGCAATGATGCGCACGTCGACCTGCAAGTCCTTGGTGTCCCCCAGCCGGCGAATCGACTCTTCCTGAAGTGCGCGCAGGAGCTTGACCTGTAGCCCCAGCGGCAACTCGCCGATCTCGTCGAGGAACAGCGTGCCGCCGTTCGCCTCTTCGAACAACCCCTTGCGGTCTGCGACGGCATCGGTGAACGCCCCACGTCGATGACCGAACAGCTCGCTTTCCAACAGGTTCTCGGGGATTGCCCCGCAGTTGACGGCGACGAACGGATGGTTGGCCCTGCCACCACGCGAGTGAACGGCTCGAGCGACCAGCTCCTTGCCGACACCGCTTTCACCGGTGATGAGCACCGTGGTCTTGAAATCCGCGATTTTCGAAATCGTGCGGAAGATCCCTTGCATGGCCGCGCTCTTGGCCAAGATGTCCTCGAAGCGGTGTTCCTTGCGGATCTCCTGCCGCAACGCATTGTTCTCTCGACGCAGCAACTCGCGTTCTTCGGCTTTGCGCAAAGCCAGCACGACTTCGTCGGGTTTGAACGGTTTTTGGATGTAGTCGTAGGCGCCGGCCTTCATCGCCTCGATGGCGGCATCGACGTTGCCGTAGGCGCTCATCACAATCACCGTCGCGGGATTGTTCTTTGCGCGCAAGGTGGTCAGCAGATCCAGCCCGCCCATCTTCGGCATGCGCACGTCGGTGATCACCACGTCGGGGCCGAATGCGTCGATGCGACTGAGCGCTTGCTCGCCGCTCTGCGCCGTTTCCACCTGATACCCCGTGCGCTTGAGCAGCGTCTCGAGGACCAGGCGAATGTTCTCCTCGTCGTCGACGACGAGCACCCGCTTCACGACAGGCTCCGTGCGGCGGCGATCGGCTGGTTTTTGAAGACGGAGCTCACTAGGAAAAAGTTTCTACCTCGGCAGCAGTCACCCCGCAAGAAGTTGCGCCCTCGCCGGCCTGGCCGAGGTCCTTGCGCCCCCATCGAACGCTCTGCTACTCCCCGGTCGCTCTTCCGCGAGGCGGAGTGCTTTGAAAGGAATTTCGCAGATGTGGGGCATCGATCGACTCTCCAGCGGCCAGCTCTCCAACACCAGAAAGCGACTTCGAAACGGCGCGTGTGCGGTCCTGACCCACGCGGCGGCAGTGGATCGTCGCGGCCGCTCGACGCTCGCCGTGCTCGAAGAGCTCGGAGTGAGTGCCAACGTGGTCTTCACTCCCGAGCACGGCTTCGACGGCTCGGCACAAGCTGAAGAGGGAGTCGAGGTATCGAGTGAGCAGGAAGGGCCACGTCTGGTCAGCTTGTACGGCGCGAGCAAGGACTCGCTGGCGCCCAAAGACGAAGATCTTCAGGGCATCGATACTCTGGTCATCGACTTGGTGGACGTCGGGGCCCGCTACTACACCTACGTGTGGACCGCACTGCTCACCGCGCGGGCGGCGATCGCCAAGAACGTCCACGTGGTCGTGCTCGACCGCCCCAACCCGCTGGGTAGCGACCCGTCCACGTGTGAAGGCAAGCCGCAGGCAGAGGGCTTTCTCTCCTTCGTCGGTCTCGAACCCCTGGCGATTCGCCACGGCTTGACCCTCGGGGAAGTTCTGACCCACTTTCTCGTCAAAGACGGACATGCCCCCGGCGCGGACGGCGCGTTCTCCGTCGTGCTGTGCCAGGGGTGGGAGCGCTGGAGCACGGCCGCCGCCTGGGGCAGGCCGTTCATCCCGCCCTCCCCCAACATGCCGAGTCTCGAAACGGCATTGCTCTATCCAGGCGGTTGCCTCGTGGAGGGTACGAACCTTTCCGAAGGGCGCGGCACCAGTTTTCCGTTTCGAGTGATCGGCGCGCCGTTCCTCGATGGTGAACGCCTGGCGTCGGCGTTGAGCGACGCCGCACTGGCGGGGGTGATGGCCCGCCCCGTGGCATTCAAGCCCAGTTTCGAAAAGCACGCCGGACAGCTTTGCCGCGGCGTCATGCTGCACGTCACTGCCCCGGCGCAATTTCGCCCGGTGACGACCTACCTCACGCTGCTCACGTTGGCATACGCCCAGGCGCCCGAACAGTTCCAGTTCCTCGACCGCGCCTACGAGTTCGAGACGGACCGGCTCGCGTTCGATCTGCTCAGCGGCTCGAGCGCGGCACGAGAGGCCATTGTGGCCGGAGCCAGCGCCAACGAAGTGATCGACCTGGTGGCCCCGGTCGGACCGGACGTGTTGGAGCTACTGCCATCCCTGGAAACGACCATCCATCAGGCAAGCGCCTGAGGAACAGGCACTGGTCAGCCTGCGATCGCGGCTTCCACGTCGGCTCGCTGCTTGGGCACGTCGGCACTGAGCACGTGGTGGCCGTCTTCGGT
Organism: Deltaproteobacteria bacterium; assembly: GCA_003235365.1. Lineage (GTDB taxonomy): Bacteria > Myxococcota_A > Polyangia > Polyangiales > Polyangiaceae > SZUA-265. The sequence goes on along the minus strand of QJWJ01000316.1, from coordinate 14,876 downwards.
GATCAAGACGTCATCCTCGATTCGGATGCCGCGCACGTGTGACAGAGCGGCCAGCTTGTCGCCGTCGACCGCGTCGGCGATGGCCGCGAACGGCGGCCCGCCGAGCAAGTGACCAATCCGGTAGAAGCCCGGTTCGATGGTGACCACCATGCCCGGCTCCAGATCGCGATCGAGACGCAGATACCGCTCCGCCGGTTCGTCGCTGCGCTGTCTTCCCGGCGCGTAACCAGCCAGATCACCGAGATCCTCCATGTCGTGCACGTCGAGACCCAGTAAGTGTCCGATACCATGTGGGAAAAATACCGAACCCGCACCGCGCTCGAGCAACGAGCTCGGGCTTCCTCGCAGCAATCCGATTTCGCACAGGCCACTGACGAGCACCTCGGCGGCCCGGCGGTGCACGTCCCTAAAGCGCACGCCCGGCCGACACATTGCGATCGCCGCCAGCTGCGACGCCAGCACGGCATCGTAAACTTCCGCCTGCACCCCGGAGTACTTGCCACTGACGGGCCAGGTGCGAGTGACGTCGCTCGCCCACCCCTCGGCACTCTCGGCTCCGGCGTCGACGAGCAACAGATCACCTGCGTTCATCAGATGCGTCGATGAGCCGTGGTGCAAGACCTCACCGTGCACGGTGACGATGGAATTGTAAGCGGGGATCATTCCACACGCGGTCATCTCCGCTTCGATGGCGGCGCGCACCTGCGCTTCACGCCGCCCCGGACGTGTGGCGACCATCCCCGAACGGTGAGCGCGTGCAGTGACCGCTGCCGCCTGACTCATCTGATTCAGCGCGGCCGAGTCGTGGCGCAGCCGCACCTCCACCATCACCCGGGCCAGCTCGACGTCCAGCTCGTTGGCGGCGACGTTGCCCGCTTCGACGGCGCGGCCGAGCACCTCTTCGAGCCACAGCGAGCTCTCCACGTCACCGGGCGGCAACGTCGCGGCGCCCTGCGGCACGGAAAACTCGTCGATCGGGCGAACGTCGAGCTGCAGCTGTTCGGCGAGTTCCTCCAGCGAGGGCTCGGGACCGTGCCACAGCGCATCGTCAGGATCGGGCGGCTCCACGAACAGAGTCACCGTCCCCGCGTCGAACACGAGCAACGCCTCTTCGATGTGACGTCCAACGAAATACAGAAAATGACTCTCCGCGCGAAATGCGAACCGGTTCCCCTCGAAGTTGCGCACACGGGCGATGCCCGACCCCAGCACGCACGGCCCGTGAAGGCGCGTTGCGAGGCGGCGGCGCCGCTCGACGAAACATTCGGCAGGGGATGGCTCGGACCACATGGTTTGCTACATGCCGCACTTGCGGAGGATCTCAAGGGTCTGGGTGACCAGCGCCTGCAATCCGGTCGGGACGCGCGCCTTCACGCCCTGGAGCCAACCGATGCGAAGCGAACGGTCGGCCGTCGCCCGCGTTTCGCGCAAAACTCGCGGCGCGGGCGCATTTGCGGCTGCGCCGGTGTAACCCTCCGCGGGCCCCGGTAGTATTCGTCGACATGTCACGCCCGAGCTGGACGGTGCCGGATCTGGGGGTTGGCGTGGGACTTCGCGTTCCGCACTACCGCACGGTCATCGAAGAACGACCCGCCATCGACTTCTTCGAAGTCATCAGCGAAAACTTCATGGTCGACGGCGGCAAACCACTCTACCACCTCGACCGGGTACTGGAATCCTACCCGGTCATTCAACACGGCGTATCGTTGAACATCGGCGGTCCCGAGCCACCGAACCAGGCGTACCTGCAGCGGCTCAAACACCTCGTACGTCGCGTGCGCCCTGCCTGGCTCAGCGATCACTTCTGCTGGACAGGCACGAGCGGCAACAACGTTCATGACCTGTTGCCTCTGCCATACACCCGCCAAGTCGTCGACTTACTCGTCGAACGCGCCAAGCGCATTCAAGATTATCTGGAAGTGCCCTTCGCCCTCGAAAACACCTCGAGCTACATGGCTTACTCGAGCAGTGAGATGAGCGAATGGCAATTCGTCAGTGAAGTGTGTGAACGCGCCGACATCGGGCTGATGTTCGACGTGAACAACGTCTACGTCTCGGCGTACAACCACGGTTTCGACGCGTACGAGTTCATCCGAAACGTACCCCACGAGCGAGTGGTACAGATCCACCTGGCTGGTCACACGAATCTCGGCAAGTACATCATCGACACCCACAACGGCAACGTGATCGAACCCGTGTGGGATCTGTATCGCGGCGCGATCGAGCTGTGCGGTCCGGTCTCTACGCTGATTGAGTGGGACGACGAGATCCCGGAGTTCGCCGTGCTGCAAGCCCTGGCGGAAAGGGCGCGCGGGGTGAGGAACCAGGGGCTCGAACGACGAGCAGCTCGGCAAGCTGATCCACGGGCGCCTAGCTTCGCGCTCGGTCAATCGCTGATCCCGACCCCCGTCGAGGCGTCGACCCACGCAGCCGGCTGGCAACAGGGCGGGCCGCGTGAACACGGCGCAGCCGCAATCGAGGCAGCGCCGTGAAGAGCGAGTCGAACGAATCCCCGCTCGAATTCGGCGAACCCGCTCCCTCGACCCTTCGCGACGCTCAAAGCGTCATCGCGGCGTCGCTGCGCGGACTACGCCGCATCGACAAGACCCCCGACGCGTCCGAGACCGCGCGCCAGTTGCTGACAGGCAACGAGCGACTGACCCCCGAAGAGACCCTCGAGATCTATCGCCGGCAGTTCTGGCTGCGGCATACGAGCTCGCTGCTCGAAGATTACCCGGGGCTCAGCGGTATCCTGGGTCAACGCGAGTGGGAAACCTTGATCGAAAGCTACCTGACGACCGTTCCAATCGATAGCTGGACTCTGCGCGATCTCGGCCAGGATCTCGCCGAGCACGTCGCCGCCCGACCCCAAACCCCCCACCGCGCGCTGTGCACGGACATGGCTCGCCTGGAGTGGGCTTACACCGAACTGTTCGACGCAGCGGAGCCCTCCCCCCTCGATCCGAACGAGTTGGCTGCGATCCCCGAAGACGCGTGGCCCAGCGCGCGGATCACACTGAGCCCCGCGCTGCGCTTGCTACGCGTCAACTACCCGGTAGCCCAGCTACGCAAGCGACTCAGAAGCGCCGCGCAGTCGGCGAGCAATTCGACCAGCGCCATCGAGATCCCAGACGAGAAGCCGCACAATCTCGCCTTGTACCGCGATCCGACCCGGGTGCTTCGCTACGAATCGATTGGCGATGCGCCATTCGCCATCCTCGAAGCATTGGCAGAAGGCGAACGACTCAGCGCAGCGTGTGAACGCGCGGCAGAGCGGCACCCAGAGACCAAGGACGACATCGAGGCGAACGTCGGCGCCTGGTTTGCACATTGGGGAAGTCGTCGCTGGGTCGTGGACGTCGTCGTCTGACGCCGACGTGCCCCGCCGGTGGGGTTGAGCGCGCGCTGGCGTCTTCGAGCCTCGCCCGCACTGCCGCTAAGAGCGGCGAAGGGGGACGATTCTGGTCTCCGTCCCGCTCGGCTTGTCGCGCTCGTTTCGAGTGTCTTTGGCGCTGTCGGAGACCGCCGCAGGGGCCTTGGGTCGTTCAGCAGATTTCTTCTCCAGCGGCGGTGGCATGTCCGAGACGGCCGTGGAGGGAACGCCGAACTCTTCCGCCTGTTTGGCCTGCCACGGGTACTTGATGCGGTGATGGTGCATGTTCACCAACGTATCCGCCATGCGGCTGACGATGACGTTCAAATCCTCCATGGACAGGCCGGACTCGTCGAGCTGTCCCGACTGCAGCTTCGTGAACACGATGCGCTGAATCATCGTCTCGAACTGTTGCCGATCGGGTGGGTCGACGGTACGCGATGCCGCCTCGATGGAGTCGACCAGCATCAGGATCGCCGTCTCTTTCGTCTGCGGCTTCATGCCCGGATAGCGAAAATCCTCTTCGGTCAGACCGTCGGGGTTCCCACGCTCCTTGCAACGGTTCCAGAAGAACTCGACGAGTTGTGTGCCGTGATGGGTGTAGGCAAATTCCACGACGGGTTCGGGAATGCCACCGTCACGCAGGATCTTGGTGCCTTCCTCCACGTGCGCGCGGATGACCTGTGCGCTCTCCTGAGGAGACAAAGCGTCGTGGGGGGACTTCTCGCCGTGGGTCAGATTCTCCACGAAGTACTTGGGGCGAACCGACTTGCCGAGATCGTGGTAGTACGCGCCCACTCGAACCAGCAGCGCATCGACGCCGATCGCGCTCGCGGCCTGCTCTGCGAGATTGGCCATCGCGCGCGAGTGCTCCCACGAACCGGGTGCGTGCTGGGCCATGTGCTTGAGCAGCGGCTCTTCCAAGTCGGTGAGATCGTGCAAGCGTTCGCGCGGTACGTGTCCGAGCAGGCGTTCGGCAGGCGAGCGCAGGAGCGCCCCCAGAGCTCCAGCCAGTACGCCGCCACCCACGCAACCGAGCAGTCTTGACGCACCACCGGCCAACAAATCAGCCGACACGTCGAAACGCCCCTCGAGCGTGAGCATCATCGCCACGAGGATACCGGCGGAGCTGATGCCTGCAAGTGCACCGGACACCCACATCGAGCGGGTGTGACGTCGATCCAAGAAGAGCAGGATCGAACCGATGCCGTGAGCCAACATGACCGACAGCACCAGCAAATCGAAGCGCAACAGCGACGCGACGACGAACGAGGTCACCACCGTGACGACGAGTGCAGTGCGCCGGTCGAAACTCGTCGCTACCCACAGCGGGACGACCGCTATCGGGATCCAGAACTCCGACAGTTGCGAGAACAACAACTGAAGCTTGGTGAGCACGAACACGCCGCCGAGCATCACCATCAAGCCGCTCTGAACTCGCAGCAGCTTGAGTCTGTTCTGCCCGAACCGACGCAGATACGTGGTCAAGGAGATACAAAGGGTAAAAAGCAGAATCCATTCACCCGCCATGCGCATGAGCGTGGGCGGCCGGCGTGACTGCTCGTAGGCGACGGCCTTCTGATGGGCGACGTCGTCTGCTTGAAGCAGCGTGCCGATGGGCACGAAGTTGTGGTGCTTGTCGTAGTAGGCGGACCCGCCACGCGGTTGGTGAACGGCGCCGTACGGTACCCGTATGGAGACCGGCGCCTTCTGCCCGAACACCGGGCGCGTCGCCTCTACGAAACCGTCAGAAAAGTGGACTATCGTGAAGAACGTGGCCCCCACCACGCTCAGCATGAGTCCCGAGGCCCAGCCAGCTTTGACCCGCGTGCGCATTCGGAGGTTCTCTTTTGGGGGTGGTTGCCGGTCGTGGGGCAACCAATGGCAAACTACAGCTGCCCGATGCGACCGGCAAGCAAGACCCCTTAAGTGCCGCCGGGGTGCGCACCGGGTCACGAACATTTGGTCGTCCGACCCACCTGCTCCCAAGCACTGAATATGCGTACTGAAACCCAACTATTGCTCGCGTGTCACACGACTGGTAGCGCAGCGAAGGTGAACCATGTGCGGCAGCGTCTCGAAGCGTTCGGAACGGCAAAGCCGCCGCTGTTGATGGGTGTGGTCAACGTGACGCCGGACTCCTTCTTCGACGGAGGTCGGTACCTGTCCCCCGAGGAGGCCCGGCTGCGCGTCGACCAAGTGCTCGAGGCCGGCGCAGACATCGTCGACATCGGGGCCGAGTCGACCAAACCCGGCAGCCCTGAAGTGGCAGCACGGGAGCAACTCACTCGACTGAGCACGGCGCTGGAGCATGCTCTGGACCGCGGCGCATTCGTATCGGTCGACACGATGAACACCGAGGTGGCCGCTGCCTGTCTGGCGCGTGGCGCCCACATGATCAACGACGTTTCGTGCCTGCGCGACCCAGAGCTGGCTGCCGTTGCAGCTGAGCACCACGCGTTCTTGGTGATCACGCACAGCCGCGTACCCATGTCTCAAATGGCCGGTTTTTCCCAATGGCCTGATGACGACTACGCGGATATCGTACAGGACGTCTTGGCAGACTGGGGCCGGGCTGCGGAAACGGCGATGCGCGCGGGAGTGAGAAAAGAAAAGTTGATCTTCGACCCGGGCATCGGGTTCGCGAAGAACGCACGCCACTGCTTCGAGCTGTTGTCGCGCCTGCGCGAGTTCACGTCGCTGGGTGTGGGTATCCTCAGTGGTCCGAGTCGCAAGTCGTTCATCGCCGACATCGACGGCAGCAGCGCCTCCGAACGCCTCGGTGGCACGATTGCGGCCTGCCTGCTGAGCGCCGAGAACGGCGCTGACGTGTTGCGCGTTCACGACGTCGCCGAGGTGCGTCAGGCAATCGGCGTTTGGGCCGCCATTCGTGCGCACGACGGGGCAGCGCCCGCGCCCGGCCGTCCCAGCGCGGCAGGGGGTTGAGGTGCTCGAAGAGGTACTGAAATACCTGGGATCGCGTGATCCGCACGAGCTGGGACGGGACAGCCTCGATCTGCTGATCACTTACTACATCTTCTACCGCATCGCGCTGGTGCTCAAGGGCACGCGCGCCATCCAAATCGTGTTCGGTTTGGCGGCGGTATTCGTGTTGTACCTGGTCGCGCAGTTCTTGCACCTCAACACGGTGCTGACGCTCCTGAGCGCGGTGCTTCAGAGCGCAATCCTGATCGGCGTGGTGGTCTTTCAGAACGACATTCGTCGTGGTCTGATCCGTGTCGGCGCGAGAGCTCGACTCGGAACGGGGCAGACACTGGAAGCAAAAGTGATCGACAACGTCGTCGAAGCGGCCACCACGCTGGCGCGACATCGCACGGGCGCGATCATCACCTTCGAGCAAGACGCCAACCTCGACGAGTTCGTGGGGAGCAACACCGGACAAGCCATCGACGCTGCAGTGTCGCCCGAGTTGCTGGTGAGCTTGTTCATCCCGGAAGCGATGAACAAGCTGCACGACGGTGCCGTCGTGATCCGCGATCTCCGCATTGCCAAAGCCGGCGTGTTCTTTCCGATGCCCGAAAGCAAAGTCGCCGATGAGAGCTTCGGCTCTCGGCACCGGGCGGCGATGGGCATCACCGAAGAGACGGATGCGGTGGTGATCGTCGTCAGCGAAGAGCGCGGGTCGATCAGCTTCTGTTTCAACGGCAACATCATTCCAAACCTCGACGGCCCCAAACTACGTGCTGCGCTCGAAGCGGTGTTCGTGAAAAAGCGCAAGAAGAGCGCGCCCAAGACCCAGAAGCCCTTGTGGAGTCGTGTGCTCAAGCGCGTCACCGAGCGGCCGCCACCGCTGCTCACGTCCAAGAAGCCAGCCCGCCCTGCCGCCGAGAAGGAGGAAGTCGCCCCGCTGCGCAAGAAGCGGGAACCGCATTCCGAAGAACAGCCGGCACCGCTGCGCAAGCGCAAAGACGAACCGGAAGAGAAGGTCGACTCCCAGCGCGCCCCCGCCCCGCTGCGCAAGAAGAAGAGCAGCGAGGGCAAAGAACCGCCGCGCAACTCGTCGAACCCGCCCCCGGCCATGCCCAATTCGGATCCACTGCGCACGCCGCTTCGCCACATGTCCCCCGCCGCCTCCCCGGACAGTAGCGGACCGGTAACCCGCAGCGATCCGCCACGCCCGATGCCCAGCGGCGCTCGAACGCCGTCGATCCCGCCACCACCGCCACCCGACCTGCCCGACGAGCCCGTACCCCTGAGCACGCGCATGGTACCTGGTCGCCCGATGCCCGCCGCCGCACAACCCATGCCGACCGCCGCAGAACCGACGAACGATGCCGACAACTCCGGCGCGCGCCTCAAGGCCGGCAGGCAGAATGGCTCGGACCCGGGTGACGCCGAACGCGACGGGAGCGACGCATGAGAGGCCGGCGAGAAGGGCTGTCGGCGACCCTGTGGCGTCACATCAAGGCGGCGCTGACGGAGAACCTCGGCCTGAAAGCGATCTGTTTCGTGTGCGCGCTGCTGCTGACCGCCTACGAGCGAAGTCAAGCCGACGAGAAAGCTCGCACCATTGCCTTTGCGATCAACGCGCAGCTACCTCCTGAAGGAGGTGACCGCGAACTCATGACCCCACTGCCGCCGAGCATCAAGGTGACGGTGCAGGGCAGCACTCGCGCTTTGGAAGAGCTGGCATCGAGCAGCCCGGCCATCGACGTCGACTTGAGCGAAGGGCACGTCGAACACATCAAGTTCACACCCGAGCAAATCGAAGTTCCCCCCGGGGTGCGTGTGCGGATGATTGACCCCGGTAGCCTGAACCTGGAGTGGCAAGACATCATCACGCGCAACATCCCGATTCAGAGCTCGGTGACGGGACACGTCGCGGACGGTCACGAGGTGGCGCGATTGTCGGTGCAACCGGAATACGTCGAACTTCACGGCCCATCGAGTCTGGTTCGGGTCACTCAGCTCGCTCGCGTCGCTCCCTTCGACATCACTGGTCTGTCGACCGGTGAATACAAGCGCCAACTTGCCCTCGACCCAGCGCCGGATCGCACTCAGTACCTGGACGTCTCGAGCGCGACGGTGACCGTCGAGATCCGCCGGCGCCAGATCGCCATCAACTTCCCCAAGCTCCCGGTCGACGTCGTGGGCATCCCCGGGGCGAAGACCGTCCCTGCATACGTGGACGTCACCGTGCGTGGCACGCCGGACGTCGTCAAGGGCCTCCAACAAGAGCTGGTCGTGCCGCGCGTCGATGCCAGCGAGGTGGATCAATCCAAGCACGGCTCGACCGTGCTCACGGTCAGCGTCGATCTGTCGAGGGCCAGCGCCGACATCCAACCCCCCACGGTCAAGGTCAGCTGGTGAGCGCGGACGTCGCGCTCCACTGGCCCCATTCTGCCCATTTCCAAGCCCGCTCCTCCGTTCGACAGGGTGCGGCAGCTCAACGCGGTGTCAGAGCGGGCAGGTCGATCAAGATCATGACCTCGCCATCACCACGGCGCTGAACGCTGTGAGTCACTTCGACTTCGGAGCGCAGTTTCATCACCAACTCAACGGCGTTCTCCCGCTGAAATAGCTGAGCGCGCAACAGGATAACACCGAAGTGCTCCAGCGCGAGGGGGTTCTTGTTGTTACGCACCCCGACGTCCGTATCCTCCAGACGCAGCGTCACTTCGGAGCCGTTGGCGGACTTGGAGACGTTGCCCGGAGACTGCGTGAGATGGACGAAGAGCCGACAGCTACCGTCGCCGAACTGAGTGAATCCGAAAAAACTGACGCGTGCGCCGGCTGCCCGCGCTGGTGCACTGACCGCCGCACAAATCGCAGCGCCGACGAACGCCACCACACCTCCGAGAAACCGACGCCTCACCCGACAAGGTTACGCCAAAGTCGAGGCGCGAGCCACACGTGCCGCGAAATTGAAGGCTCCCATCAGCAGCGGGGCGAGCGCCGCTCCCACGTGCTTCAGTAACCTCCCGCGGTGACGGAATCAGGACGCGCCAACAGCCGGTACGACGCTCATCACCACGCGTGAACGCGCACCTTCGAAATAGGTGATGACAGCCTCGCGCAGGCGACGCGCAACGTACCAGTGTCGCAGCGGCTCTTCGATTTGCTCGTAAGGTTGCTTCGAGTACGGCGTGCGCCCGGACTGATGGAGGCTGATCAGCTCCGCGTCACTGGGCGCCAGCATCGGCGCGACCATGCGATCGAGGTACAAGCTCGCGCGCGCCTGACGCTGCACGAGTCGCAACACTTCGCGAGGTGAGATCCCTTCGGCGCGGGCGGCGTCACTCAGCGCGACAGCGCCCCCCACGCGCTGTGCCAACGACGCTCTCGTAGCAAGCACGCGCCGCTCGATGTCCGCAGCGCTGGGCGTGGGAATGACCTGCAAGCTCTCCAAGATGGTCTCGGCGATGTGCCGTTCCAACGCGCCTCGCAAGTGAATGTCGCGGTACGGCCCCTGCTCGGTCACGCCGAAACTCGAGTCTGCCAAAGCTTCGAGGCGCGCTTCGAACGCCAACTCGCGCTCGAAGACGAAACGCGGGCTGGCGGCTCCTCCGATTTCCGGCGCGGAGAACCGCACGACGACTCGATCGACGACAATCGCGTCGGCACGCGCCGCCGCAGCGAAGAACGCACCGAGGGATGCCGACACCGTCGAACAAAACACCCGACGACACATCGACGAATCGCTCACCCAGTGCTCCCTTCAATCCGCCGCACATCGACGGCGCCCCGACAAACCGCACCATCGAGCGTGGGCGCGTCTCTCAGAGTCACGGTGGGCATATCAATCGCTCGCAGCTCGTGCTCGATTGGACTCGTCGCAGTGGTCAGCGGTTGGCTGCCGAAGACGATCACCTCAACAGCGTCATCTTGCGCGGCTCGCTCGAAGGCGCTTCCTCGCTGTCGTCGGCATCGGCATCGACGGGTGGCTCGGGGCGGGCGTGACCGAGCGCCGAACTCAACTCGCCGGTGCGCTGCACTCGCGCGGCGCGGCGCGCCTTGATGAACTCCGCAAACGCGATGACCTTGTCCAAATCACGGGAGCCGAGCGAATCGGCCAACTCTTTGAGTTGACGTCGGAGCGTTTCGGCAGTGCGCTGCCGGCGGGCGGCGGGTGACACGGGCGCCTCCTCAGCCGGCGGCGGCGCGGCGGCGGGCGGGGGGGCCTCGGCGACCCACTCTTGGCGCTTGATGGGTGTGATTGCGTGCGCCGCGAGCCAGGCCTCCATGAACACGCGCAGCCGCTCGCTCCGAAACGCGAACCATCGCTCCCGCTCCGGACCGTGGCTCATCAACACGTCCTTGAACCGGCGAAATGCCCCCTTACCGTCGATGGCCTGGCACAACGCCGCGCGCAACGCCGGCTCCTCGACGAGCTGAATGAAGCGCTCCATCCAGCGATACTGCTCGCGTGAACTGACCGACTCGATGCGCAAGTATTGCGAATCCGACGAGATTCGCGAATGCATGTCCGGATCCGCAACGCCATCGACGACACGCAGCACCTCGCCCGAGGCCAGGTGAAGATAACTGTGCACTTCCGGGGCGTTGTTCTCGAACGCGTCTTCCAACGCCTCCCAGTCGACGGGAACCTCACGCAGTGGCGTGCGCCCGCGATTTCGTTGTGTGTCGTTGCTGTCCATCGGTGACCTTTGACCTTGCGCTCGGTGTGACTGGCCCTCGGATGACCCGTCCACGAGGGCGACTGACTAACCAGGGTGAGACCGTGTGCGGGCGATCGCATCGGCCCATCGCTCACGCGCGGCTTGGCGCTGCGCTTCCAGCATAGTGACATCGAATCGGCGGTCGAGCTGGATCATTTGCGCCGCGTGTTCGGGTGTCGCGAACAGTCCCACCCCGAGGCCCGCCAGCATCGCCGCTCCGCGCGCCGTCGTTTCGAGGTCGCAGGGACGCTCCACGGGCAGTCCGGAGATGTCAGCTTGCATTTGCATGAGGAGGTTGTTCGCGGCGGCACCACCGTCAACGCGCAAGGCCGTCAAATCGCTTCCCAGGTCTTGGCCCATTGCCCGGATCAGATCGTCCACCTGATGAGCAATGCCCTCCAGCGTCGCGCGAGCCAAATGGGCCTTCGTCGTCCCCCGCGTGATTCCGGCGATGGTCCCTCGGGCTTCCGAGTCCCAGTGCGGCGCGCCGAGCCCTGCGAGGGCCGGCACGAAGCACACGCCGTCGCTCGACTCGACTTCCCTGGCCAACCCCTCGATCTCGGCGGCAGAGCGGATCAATCCCAGCCCATCTCGAAGCCACTGGACGGCCGCACCCGCAATGAAACAACTGCCTTCCAACGCGTAGACGGTTTCGCTCGGCAGTTGCCAAGCGAGCGTCGAAAGCAACCCCGCGCCGCTTGCCCGCGGCTGAGCACCGGTGTTGACCAAGATGAACGCGCCAGTTCCATATGTACACTTGACGTCGCCTGGCGTGAAACACGACTGACCAAACAACGCAGCGTGTTGATCCCCCGCGATGCCGGCAATGGGGGTTCCGTCGGCAACCGGCCCGAAACCTCGAGTCGTCGCCACGACACCCGAACTGGGGCGGATCTGCGGCAGAGCTCGGCGCGGGACGCGCAACAGGTCACACATGGGGTCGGACCACTGCAGGCTCCTCAGGTCCATGAGCAACGTGCGCGACGCGTTGGTGGCATCGGTGAAGTGTTCGCCGCGACCGCCCACCGCCGGACTGGCACCCGACAGCCGCCATATCAGGTAGGAGTCGACGGTACCGATACAGGCGTCTCCGGCTTCAGCCGCCGCTCGAGCTCCCGTGACGTTGTCCAGCAGCCACTCCGCCTTGGTGCCCGCAAAGTAAGGGTCGAGCACCAACCCAGTCACCGCGCTGACAGTGCCGAGATGTCCGGCCTCGCGCAGTTGGGCGCAACGCGCCGCCGTGCGTCGATCCTGCCACACAATCGCCCGGTGCAGGGGCCTGCCGCTCGCGCGGTCCCAAATCAGGGTGGTCTCGCGCTGGTTGGTGATGCCAATGGCCGCGATCTGGTCCGGCGCGACCCCGGCCGCGCGGACCGCCTCGGCGCAGGCCGAGCGCACACTCTCCCAGATTTCATCCGGTTCGTGCTCGACCCAGGCCGGCTGGGGGAAGTGCTGCGCAAATTCCCGGTTTTCGCGACTCAGGGTCTGCCCGGACTCGGACATGACCAAAGCGGTCGAGCCGGTCGTCCCCTGGTCGATGGCCAAAATGTAGGACTTCATCGCAGCGACCTAGCGTAGCAAATCGCTGTTGGCTTGTCGCCGCGCAGGCGCGCAGGTAGCCTGCGACAGATGGCGAGGCTGGTGCTGACAACGCCCGACGGTCAACAGGTTGTGGAACTTCGCGCCCACAACACACTGGGCCGACATCCCAGCAACACCATTCAGCTGTTGGACAAGATCGTGTCCAAAGAGCACTGCGTCATCACGCAGCAGGACTCGTCGTTCACCCTGCACGACTTGGGGAGCTTGAACGGGACGTACATCAACGGTGAACGCGTCAGCGGTCAACGCGAGTTGCGCCATGGCGACGAAATCGCTCTGGGTTCGACACGCGCCCGCTTCGAGGCCGTCAGCATGGGCAGGACTCCCGGTGGCGTGCCCGCCGCGAGCCATCCGCCCAGCACCGTCGCACAACCGCATGGCCGCGGCACGAGCGCGATGCCCGTTGCTGCACCGTTCACGCCCACTCAAAGCCCATCGGGTCAGTACGGCGCGAGTCAAGCCTGGGAAAGCGCGGGGTTACCGAACTATCCCATGACTGGCGCTCCGCCGATGACCGCCAGCGGCACACAGCCCATTCGCGCGGCGCTCACTCAAGACGGGGGTCGGCGCATCCATCAGACCCGCATCGACATGAGCGATGCGGGGCGGGCGATTGGCAACCAGATCGACGCCACTGCGGCGCGCGGTTTTCTGCCCTTCGACCAGATCGCGAGCAACCCGAATCAGCTCGCTCAGGACTACGAGCGACTTCGCCTTTCGCACGAACTGTCCCGTGAGATCGCCCTCGAGCGCGAGCTGACCAGCCTGCTCAACAAGATCCTCATCAGCGTGTTTCGCTTCATTCGCGCCGATCGCGGCGTGATCTTCCTCAAAGACGAGGCCGGCGAGCTGACGCCGGGCGCGAGTTTGCGACGCGATGGTTCACCGGATGGCATTTCCGTCTCGTCGACGATCCTCGAGCACGTGATGCGCGAGCGGGCCACGGTGCTGACCCACGACGCGGCGATGGATTTCGCTGGCTCCAAGGGCAAGAGCATGATCCTCAATCGGATCAGCTCCGCGATCGTGGCCCCGTTGCTCCACAACGACGAGTTGTTGGGCGTGCTGTGGCTCGACAGCGAAACCCTCGCACAATTTCAGGCCAAAGACCTGGAGATGGTCACGGCCATCGCCGCGCAAGCCGCGATGTTCATCGAGATCAACATCCTGGGCCGGAAGGTGGAGCAGGAAATCGTCGCGCGCGAACGTTTCAGCCGCTTGTTGTCGCCCAACGTCGCCGAAAAGGTCCTGTCCGGCGAGATGGTCGTCAAGCGCGGCGGTCAACTGGTGCAAAACTGCACGGTCTTCAACTCGGACATTCGCGGTTTCACCACCATGAGCGAGGGCGCCGACCCCGAAGCCATCGTCGAAATGCTCAACGAGTATTTCGAGCTGATGGTGGAGTCGATCTTCAAGTTCGAGGGCACGCTCGACAAGTTCATGGGTGACGGCATCATGGCGCTGTGGGGCGCTCCCGTCGTGCACCCAGATGACGCGTTCCGAGCGGTATCCGCGGCCATCGAACAGCTCGAGCTACTCGAACAGTTCAACGAGCACCGCCACGCCACGCAGGGTTCGCCGCCACTCGGCGTCGGAATCGGCATTCACACCGGGCCGCTCGTGTCCGGGTACATCGGCAGTTCGCGAGCACTGTCGTACACGGTGATCGGCGACACGGCGAACACCAGTGCGCGCCTGTGCGGCATTGCCGGCGCAGGGCAAGTCATCGTGAGCGAGGCGACACTCGACGGCCTCGGCGGCCGCTTCGAATACAAGGAACTGCCCCCAGCGAACCTCAAGGGCAAAGAGAAGCCGTTTCGCGTGTTCGAGATCCAGAAGCCACCGCGTTCGATCCCGGTGGCGTCGCTCGCCAACGCTCGGACGACGCCACAGTCCTGAAACGGGAATCGCACGCCGCAGGCAGCTCAGCGTCCGCCGAACGAGCGCAGATTCGGTGGGCCGGCTTTCTAGTCGGCGGGGGCCGCCCGCGGTGCGAGCAATCCCATCGCGGCGCCCCAAGACGGGACGAGACCAGACCCTTCGCCCGTCCGCGCCCAGCGTGGGAAGCTACTTCGAGCCCTTCCTCGAAGAACTCGGCGCAGGCGGAACGCTTTCGTGAACCCCGGTGGAAGCGAGCGGATCGACGCCCTTGCGTCCGGGTTTCAGCGCTGCAGAGGGAGGCGGCCCTTCGAACGTCTTGGCCAACTCCAACCGGCGACGTCGTCGTTCGTCGGGAGTCAGCGGTTCATTTTCTTGCGCCA
>QJWJ01000177.1 GCA_003235365.1 Deltaproteobacteria bacterium | reverse complement strand
GCGGAGACGAGCGCGCCGGTCGAAGCTCCGGCAGAGGCGCCGGCTGCCGCAGCTGTAGAGGGCTGAGTGCAGCGACGGCCGCTGCGCGATCCTTCGCTCAGCAGCCAGCCGGTGTTCGAAGAAGGGCTCGCTCTTGAAGCGGGCCTTTCGAGTTGTGAGAACGGGGGGCCGAGTCGGCGATCACAGGGTGGATGGAAAGCCGCGGCCCATCCCGGGTGAACGCGGGACTGAGGTTCCTCAACGGTACGACGCCCAGTACGACGATCGCCTGGAAGTTGGCTCGTCCACCTGCGGGCCGTCTATCGTGATGTGGTGGATTGGTTTCGGTCGGGGTTGGCGCAGCGATACGGTGAACCGCGGCGCGCCCTGTCGATCCTGCGGGTGGCGCGGAGCTGGGCCAGTCTGATGCTCGTCTTCCCGCGGTCGACGGCCGGTCAGGCACTCGGGTTGGGGGTCGCTGTCTTGTTTGGTGGCGCCGCCTGTGGCCGTCTCGGCTTCGAACCCGCGAGCGCCAGGGGCGATGACGAGAGGCTGGTCGTACCTGGCCTTGACGGCGCGGCGAGTGAGCGCGACGCGGACGGCGGTGGTTTGGATGTTGGCGTTGGCCCGTCCGCTGAGGGCCCGCCCTGCGGTACCGGCTGCGTCTCTGGGCCCGGCTCCGACGAGCCGTCGGACGCCCCGGATGGTGCCGCGACCGAGAATGCTCCGACGGTCGCGGTCTCCGGCGGTTCGTCGGACGCTGCCACGGTCGCACCTGGCGTAGGAAGCGGGCCTGACGTGCTCGATGCCGGTGCGGCCACGTTTGGAGCGGGCGGTGCGTCGTCGCGCGGTGACGCTGGTCGCTCGTCGGCGGGGCAAGGGAACGATCCCGGGCCAGGGCTCGACTCCGGTGCGCCTCGAGGCTCGGGCGGGACGAGCACCCTGGATGCTAGTCCCGCGGCCGGCGGGGGCCAGACAGTGGGTCCGCTGCCGGCCGATTGCGACGCGTCCACAGCGGGCTACGTCACTTGCGGCACCGCGCGCAACTTCGACGACGCCCGCGCGCTTTGTGAGTCGTTCGGGATGCTGTTGATCCGCATCGATTCCAGTGACGAGAACCAGTGGTACGCGACGACAGTCCCCGGGGGGTGGCTCGGCGGCGACGACCGTGCCGTTGCTGGCGAATGGCGCTGGCAAGATGGCGAACAGTTCTGGTCGGGGGACGAGAACGGATCGGCAGTAGGGGGCCTGTTCACCGCGTGGGAAAGCCTCAATCCCTCGACGACACCGCCCGGGACGAACTGCGCGAGAATGACCGTGAACGCGACGTGGAACGATCTGTCGTGTGGCTTCTCGTCGCCGTTTGCCTGTGAGCGGTACTAGAGCGACAAACCGCTATGCGGCCAGCCTGACTCGCGAGAGGCGGTTGCTGCGTCACTGGCTCGGTGCGTTCGAGCGGCGCCGCCAAAAGACGGCGACGAAGGTCGCGAAGAGGATGGCGCACGCTCCGACCAGAGCGGGCCAGAGCACCCGCATGAAAGAGCTACGTTCGACGAACGGTTCGGTGCTCAGTTCGGCGAGCAGTTCACGAGCCTGGGCGTTGTCGGCGTCCAGTTCGATGGCTCGCGTCAACAAGTTGCGGTCGGCGATCTTCTCATCCGCGAGTCGTTTGGCGTTGAGCGTTAGCAGAAGACTCCGAGCGCGGTTGCGCTCGGTTTCACCAGCTGCCAGCCGTTCCACGCGCAGCAGGGCCAATTGGGCCGCCTCGGGCGCTTGCTCGAATCGCGAAGACGCATAGTCGAAATAGCCCTCGACGATCTTGTCGCGTGGCTCGAAGTCGGGGCTGCGCGCGAGCACCTTGTCGAAGGCTTCCCGCATTTCGTCGAGTTTGCCGTCCTTCTGCGCTTGCAGACCGCTGGCGTAGTATTCGTAGAGCTCCGCCAATCGAATGCGGTCGAATTCGCGAAACAGCTCCCGGGCGGTGCGATCCCACGACCATTCGCGCGGTGGCTTGCGGCCAACCATGTTCTCGTACGTATCGCGCAACGACCAATTCGCGGTTTCTCCGAACATGGCCACGGCTTGACGTGCGGCCTCGCGAACCTGAGTTCGTTCGCTGTTGGCGAAGGAGATCACCAAGCGAGCCGAATCTGGATCCTTGACGCGACCATAGGCGCGCAGAATGTCCGCCAGAACTTGACCATCCTCGACTTGCACGACCTCGCTCGGGATCGCTTTGCCGAGGAAGTCGAGTCGGCGCTTAGCCCAGTTGGCGATACTGGCCGCATCGTGATGTGTCGTTTCTATCAACGCGGCGAGGGACTTGTCGCCCAGCTTCTTGAGTTGCAGTTGCGTGTCGATGCGCAAGAAGTCGAAGCGCACGTAGATGTGAATGAGGACCCGAACGGCTTCGACGCTTCCCAACTGGACACACAGGCGACTGAGCGCCAGCACTCTGACCAGCCGCTTGTAGTGCTCCGACTCGGGGCGGGGGTGGGCAAGCATCATCGGCAAGTAGTCCGGCGTGGGGACTTCACCGCGTTCTCCACGCGCACGCATGTCGCGCTCCAGCTCGTCGCGTGCGGTCTTGCGCGTATCGATGAGCAGGCGCTTCATCGCGTCGCGATTGGCCCGATTGGCCTCACCGTCGATCCGCGCCTTGACCGCCGGCAACAGTGACGCGTCGGCTTCGAGCAAATCGGCGAGACCGACTTGATGATCTCGATCTTCGGCGCTCGTCAATCGGGACAACAGCCTGTCGAGCAGTTCCGTGTCTTCCTGTTTCGGTTCGCCGAGGCGCCGGCTCGGCGGTGTCGGCAGGGGCGCCAACGGCGGTGTCGCCAACACGGCGCTCCGGGTCGTTGCTTCATCGCCCGAGGCGGGTTCGGACTCCTGGGCTCGAACGGAGGAACTCCCCAACGACCACATCAGGCCCAGCAACGACGTTGCGCCGGCAAGCGCCCGCCGGCCTTTCGAGCGAGTGGACCCCACTCAGTCGATGATCCTGAAGTCGGGAAAATCGCCAGTGAAACTCCGCCAACGCGTGTCGACGCGCTCGACTCGGGCCGCGCTGGGACCCTTCTGCGCCCATCCGTACAACTCGCGGATCGATGCCTCTTCCCCCTCGGCGAGGATCTCCAAACAGCCATCCGAGCGGTTCTTGACCCAGCCGCTGAGTCCCAGCCGCCGTGCTTCACGTTGCGTCGACGCGCGGAAGTACACTCCCTGCACGCGTCCACGAATGACGAGCTGCAATTGCTTCAATGCCATGACGAGTTCACCGTTGTGTTGAAATCCGCTTCAGAGGGTCGAGCCCGACTCCAAGGCCTGGGCGCCTTCGGGCGGCTAATATGTCCGGGCTGGACGACGAGGTCTAGCCCGCAATCGTTGGTCTTGCCCCGCCACGAAGGGGGCAGGGGGCGCTGCTCCGCTGGTAAGGTGTCGGTTGGTTCACCCCCGTTCCTGCTCGGTGCGGGATATAGGCGTTGCCCCGTGAAATTACAGTCTAGATTCGGATCTGGGTCCATGGTTCGATTCGCTCGTGTCCCGGGAACCTCGCAAACAGGGGACCCCCTCGGAGGTCGAACGACTGTCGGCCGAGCTGGCTCGGGAGCGCCGAATTGCGACCGCATTGCGGGAAGTTGGCGTCGCGCTGGGGACCACGCTGGACCTCGACGACCTGTTGGAGTTGATTCTCGGGCGTCTGACCGATCTGCTCGATGCGGACCGAGCGACCCTGTACCTCGTCGACGAGGCCAAAGGGGACCTCGTCAGTCGTGTCATGCTCGGTTCGAGCGTCCGCTCGATTCGCGTGAAGCTCGGGCACGGCATTGCGGGGGTCGTGGCGCAGACCGGTCAGGTCGTGCGTGTCAAAGACGCCTACGCCGATCCGCGTTTCGAGCCGGAGTGGGACATGCTCACCGGTTATCGAACGACGTGCATGCTCGCGGCGCCGCTGAAGAATCACCTCGGGCGCACGATTGGGGTCATTCAGGTCCTCAACAAGGCTCGAGGTGAATTCAACGATGAGGACGAGGCGATACTGACGGTGCTCAGCACTCAGGCGGCGGTGGCGATTGACAATTCGCGCCTCTTCCTTTCGCTGATTCAAAAGAATCGCCAGCTGCTCGACACCAAGGAACAACTGGAGCGCAAAGTCCGCGACCTGGAGTTGCTGTTCGATCTGGAACGCGCGACCAGTCGCGCCAACTCGATGGAGGACCTGATTGTCGAGGCCCTCACCGCGGCATCGCGTGCCTGTGACGCGCGTGGCGCCGCTTTGGTGGTTTCGAATCCCGCTTCCGGCGACTTGATCCACTACCACTACGATACGGAGGGCCACAGCGGCATCGAGCGGCTGGTTCTGCGGCAACCACGCGGGTTCTTGGGGGCTGCGATGAGGGCGGACGGCATCGTGAGCAGCTCGGCTCCGGCCAAGGACGACCGTTTCTCTCCAGAGGTCGAAGGTCGTTATCTTTTTCCACTGACGTCGGTGCTCGCCCTGGCACTCGACGGCGACGGTGAGCTGGACGGCGCCATTGCCGTACTCAGCAAACGAACAGCCAAGAGCTTCTCCGCCGAAGACGAAGGCCTGCTGCGGTTGGTCACCGCGAACGTATCCACCGCCTTGCGTTTGTTTCAAGCGAACGAAGAGCGCGAGCGATCGGCGCGTCTGACGAGCATCGGGCGCCTGTTGTCTCAGGTCATCCACGACTTCAAGACCCCCATGACCCTGATCAGTGGCTACGTGCAGCTGATGCAAAACGCCGACGACTCGGCGCTGCGCGCCGACTACACGACGAAGATCCTCCGCCAGTTCGATGTGTTGACCGCGATGCAACGGGAGGTACTCGAGTTCGCCAGGGGGGAGCGCACCTTGTTCGTGCGCAAGGTCTATCTGAACAAGTTCTTCTCCGAGATCCGCGAGCAGCTTTCTCACGAGGTCGATGGCCGTGCCATCGAGCTGGTGATGAATACCGACAACAAGGTCGTGGCACGCTTCGACGAGACGCGTGTGGCACGTGCAGTACAGAACCTGTCGCGAAACGCCGTCGAGGCCATGTCCGAACGCGGCGGCACCCTGACTATCGAGGCACGCATGGCCGGCGATGACCTGCTGATTGCCGTACAAGACACGGGCCCTGGGATCCCCGAGGAAGTGCGCGGTCGCCTGTTTCAGTCCTTCGTGACCGCGGGCAAGCGCGGCGGGACGGGTCTGGGGCTACCCATCGTGAAGAAGATCGTCGAGGAGCACGGCGGTTCCATCGACGTGCAGTCGGGTCCGAGCGGGACGCGATTCGAGATCCGGCTGCCCCAAGACAAGGCCTCGAAACCGAAGGGGTCGGGGCGCTCGTCCACGTCTCCACCATCCAGTGGCCCCTCACCGGGTGGCCCTTCGCCGAGCGGCGCGCCACCTAGCGGCGCGGAGCCGACGGAAACCAACGCTTGACCGCTCCACGTCGTAGCAAGCGCCGCACGGTTCTGGGGCGCGTGTTGCTTTCGTACGCGGCGATCACGGTGTGCTTCGCGTTGGCCGTCGGGTACAGTGTGCTCGGGCAGCGCGCCAGCGTTCGCGAAACCGAGGTGATGCGTTCGGGGTACATCCCGCTGATTGTCGCGTTGCGCGGTGTGGTGGCGAGCCAGAACACCTTCAATTCGCAGCTCAACAACATCACCGAAGTGAGGAATCCCGCGGGCAAGCGGGTCTGGTTCGAGACCAACGTCACGCTGGGCAGACCCAAAGCATTTGCTGAACTCCGCGCCGCGTTGGCATTGGCGTTCAGCTCGGAAAGCGAAAGCCTCGGACGCGCGCTGTCGGCCGAAGCGAGCGCGATTGAGCGCTACCTCGACGAAGACCGAGAGACACTGGCGCGACTCTTCGACGCACTGAAGCAAGACGACTTGCCCTCGGCCGAAGAGCTGCGCGATCAGCTCGTCAGCAGGGGAAACGAGGCGTTGCGCCAGCTGCTCTCGCTCGAGAATCGAGTGAACGTCCACCTCGACGAACTGATGGAGGCCATATCTCGACGTGAGCGCTGGACCTTCAGCGTGCTGATCATCTGGGCGCTGCTCAGCGTCGCGCTCGGCGTGGGCATGGCGTTCTACGTGCAGCGGGTGCTGCGACCTCTGGCTCGAATTGCCGAACGTGCCAGCGCGGTGTCGCGCGGTGAGCTGATCCCCCAGCGCGTCGTAGCGACGAATGACGAGATCGGCGAGCTGGCAATCGCCTTCGAGGCGATGGTCGCCGGAATTGCGCAGGCCAACCGAAAGCTGCTCGAAAGTGAGCGCCTGGCCACCATCGGCAAAATGGCTGCTCACGTGACTCACGAGGTCCGAAACCCGCTGTCCTCGATTGCGTTGAATCTGGAGCTACTCAACGACGAGTTGGAACCGGGCTCGGAAGCACAAACCTTGCACGCGGCGATTGGCAAGGAGGTCGATCGGTTGACGGAATTGACCGAGCAGTATCTGTCTTTGACCCGGCGCAATCGCCCGCGCTTCGAACACGAGAACCTCGGCGACGTCGTCGCTGAGGCAGTGGAGTTCTTGCGCCTGAGCATCACCCGAGCCGGGGCCCAGCTCCAGTTGGAAGTGGACGAGTCGCTACCCAACGTGTGGCTCGACGAGGCGCAGATCCGCCAAGTCGTTCACAATCTGGTACGCAACGCGCGTCAAGCGATGCCCGAGGGCGGGCGGCTGCGCGTCGCGGTACAGGCTGTGACCGATGGTGTGCAGCTGGTGATCGAGGATGAGGGGACGGGTATCACGCCCGACGTCCGTCAACGGCTGTTCGAGCCGTTCTTGACGACCAAAGAGCATGGTACGGGGCTGGGCTTGGCGATATCCAAACAGATCGTCGATGCGCACGGCGGGTCGATACGCTGTGAAGACAACGAGCCGCGCGGGACGCGGATCGTGATTGAGTTCCCGCTGGAGCCTCCGACTGCCACAGCATTGGAGGCCGATTCGCTCGCGGCCGACTGAACCCGGCGAGCGGAATGCTCCCCAACGCGGAGCTCACTTCTTCGAAGCGATGGCGTCCCAGTGCAGTCCAATTTGCACGGTGATGGGGACGTGTTGTGCGGCTTCGTCGGCCGGCACACCGAGGAACGAGCTGAATGCGCCGGCTTCAGTGCCGTCGGCGAACGTCCAGTCGGCTTCGGAGAAAACGCCGCCGCCCAGGGTCAACATCGGCGTGAGTGAAAGGTCCTCGTTCAGGCGAATGTCGGCGCCGATGCCAATGCGCGTATTGAAGAAGTCGTCGGTCGCCGTCAGCTCCGTGCCGTTCTTCCAAGTGGCCCGAAAACGCCGCCACCCGAGCGCCAGCTCGACGAGCAATCCGACCGAGTTCGGGTCCGACGAGAAACGCAGGCCGACTCCTAGAAAATGAGTCTGAGCGGAGGTCTGTCCGCCAAACTCGTCGCCGAGTTCGTCGCCGTCGCCCAGGATGCCCCATTCCCACATTCCGAAGATGTTGTAGTGGCGACTCAAACGCGCTCCGAGATCCACTTCGAGCATTGGTCCCGAGCTGGCAAAGTCGTCCCAGCCGCGATTGAAGTAACGGCAGCACGAGGCTCCGACGGATTCGCCGTCTTGCCACAGAGACCCCGCAGGGAAGAGCCAACCGGCGCGCAATCCGAGCCACAACGACGTCCGTGGTGCGACGTAGATGGGACGTTCAACCGGCGGCAGTGGAGTGTCGCTGTAGCGCGGAGGCAACGGCGGCTCGAAGATCTCCGGTTCCGCTGCGCCGGGTGCAGGGGACGACGAAGCCTGTGCGGACCTCGCCGTCGTGGGCGTCGACCCCTGCGCTGGATTCCGTTCATTCGTCTCCGACTCGACGGGTGTGTCTGCCGGGGGCAGCGCCTGCGGTGCGTCATCGGCTTCCTCGGGCTTGGCTTCATCAGCGGCTGATGCTTCTGCTTCGACCGTCCCGGCGCCGGTTGTGGCGTTCGAGTTCGCTTCGGGTGAGTCCGGCGAGGGCGGTGCGCCTGGCCGTGTTTGATCGGCGTTGGGCGCATGGTTCGCTTCAGACGCAGCCGGCGTCGCTGCATCGGGTTTGGGCGAAGCAGCCGGTTGAGCTGTGACGCAGTGAGACCAGGCACACGTCGCAGCGAGCAGAGCGCACGGAATCGTTCGGGAACTCATTTCAGCCCCGGTATTGTAGAGGCGACCTGCGACAATCTCGACGTTGCCCTTCGATCGTCAGCGTGTTACTCGACCGCCGCCCACACGGTGTAAGTGCAAGGAAGCTGGAAAGGAATTGGAGCCTACGGAACCGTAGGCATGGAGATCGTGCTGGGGCTGGCTCTACCCTGCTACCTCGGTTCATTGGCCGACAAGCGCTGGGGGACAGGCAGCGCCTTCTTGATCGCTGGTTTCTTTCTGGGTCTCGCGCACGGAGTCCGGGTCGTGATGCGCGCCTACAAGGAGGCGCTGCGCGATCAGGACGACGAAGATCGAAAAACCCGCGAAGCTCGCAAGAAATACTATGACCGCAAGTAACACAGAACAGATCTGGAAGGCCGCGTTGTGGCGCGTCGCCATTCTGGGTGTGCTCGCGAGTGTTGCCTGCGTTCCTGCTTTCGGGATGAAGTTTGCGGCGAGTGTCGCCCTCGGTGCGTCGTTGGGCTGCGGCAATCTGTGGCTGATCGCGCGGGGCGTCAGCGCGTTCCTGTCTGGTGGCCCGATTGGCGGCTATTCCGTCCTCTTCGTTCTGAAGTTTTCCGTGGTCATTACAGGGCTCTACCTGTTATTCGACTCGCGCCTCGTGCAGGGGCCCGCGCTGCTTTTGGGCCTCGCGACTCTGCCCGTCGGCATTGTGATTTCTCAAGTTTCCTCGGCGGGATCGCTCAGGGAAGGTTGAAATGCCCAATCATAGCAGTTGGCTGACGTTCGTACTCGAGTACTTCAAGGACACGCTGTCCCACAACGCCAGCGTCGTGGGTGAAAGCTTCATCGGTCACAGCGAGCCGACGTGGCATACGTTCGAGCCGATCGCGGCATCCGCTCTGATCATGGTCGTGTTGTTGTTCATCGCACGTCGCGTGCGCTTTCAGTTGGAAGACACCGACAACGCCGTCATTCCGGATGCGACGTTGACCCTGCGCACGTTCATGGAGGCGTTCATTGGGTACTTCTACGCGATGGCCAAGGACGTCATGGGGCCCGTGCGTGCGAAGAAGTACTTTCCGTTGGTCGGGGCCTCGGCGTTGTTCGTGTTCTTCTCGAACGTGATGGCGCTATTGCCGTCGTTCCCTGTCGCGACCAGCAACTTGAACGTCACCGTCGGTTGCGCGCTGGTCGTGTTCGTGCTGTTCAACATCTACGGCTTGACTGCCAACGGCTGGGCCTACGTCAAACACCTGTTTGGTCCAGCGTGGTACCTCGCGCCGTTGTTGTTCGTGATCGAGGTCATCTCGTTGTGTGTCCGTCCGGTAACTCTGTCGGTTCGTTTGATGCTCAACATGACGGTCGACCACATCATCCTGGGCATCTTGCTCAGCATGTTGCCGTTGTTGCTGCCCCTGCCCATCATGGTTCTCGGCGTGTTGGTGGTGCTCGTGCAGACGCTCGTTTTTACGATGTTGACGTGCATCTACGTCGGTCTGGCTACCGAGCACTTGGACCACTGATCACAGGAGCACTGACGCGGTAGGACGCCAAGTCTGGACGGCGCCTCCTCCGACACGAAGCCCCATTCGTATCAAGCACTGAGCTTCTGCCCCCCACTGACCACCCGCTCCGCAATTGACCCTGACCCAGCCATTCCCAGGAATCTGGGTTCACTGATTCGAAACCAAATGACCAATTCCGATGCTCCACAAAACCGTGGCCATCGGAGCAAAAACCGGCTATTCGCCCCCGCGGCTGACTAAGAACGACAAGGAGACCTCAAAGCATGTCCATCAAGAACCGGCTGGCTTGGATCGCCGCCCTCATGACGACGCTCTTTTCCACTTCCGCTTTCGCCCAGTCGGGTGCAGCTTCCAACAACTTCGATGCGGAGGCAATGGCAGCGCTCGGCGCTGGTTTGGCTATCGGACTTGCCGTGCTCGGCGGCGCTCTGGGCCAGGGACGCGCTGCGGCTTCTGCCGTCGAAGGTGTGAGCCGCAACCCGGGTGCAGGTAACCGCATCCAGGCGCTCATGATCCTCGGCTTGGCGCTCATCGAGTCTTTGGTGCTGTTCGCGCTCATCATCGCGTTCATGCTCCAGGGCAAGGTACTCGCAGGCTGAGCTGCGGCCGCGGAGGACGTATTCGGCATCGACCTTAGGTCGTGCCGACGTGGAGAACGGGCTTCGACCGTGTGGGTCGAGCCCGTTCTTTGCATTGGGGCCGTTGGCGGCGTGTGGGAGCCGCTGCTGGAAACCGCTGGGGCGCAACCGTTAGGGCGCCGATCAGCTTGCCAGCGCACGGAAATGCCCAGAAGGAAGCCCCATCGGGGTTGAGGGCGTTTTTCGGGGCCACGCTCGGGCACTCTTGCTCGCAGCTCGGTGCGCTAGGTTGCTGATTCGTCGCGGCAATCAACATGATTGCCGCACGAGGGTGGGCCGAGCTCAACGGCGTGACATGCGCTCGCGGAGTTCGCCGATCATGTGGAAGAACAACGTGAGACCCGCGATGCTCACGGAGGTCGTCGCGGCCCAGGACGGCCCATACACGAGCAGAAACGCCGCGCACAGCAGGAGCGTGCAGAGCAACGAGGCGGCGAAGATCCGACGCCCCAGCAAGTCGAGTGAACGATGTTTGCGCGTGTCACCGACCTGAACGGTGAGGCGCCCCAGACGCAGATCTTCGAGCACCTCCTGCATCTGATCAGGGAGCGTCGACGTGAGTCCTCCGAGCCGTTCGACCCGGCGCAGGAGCTCGCTGCCGAGGCGTTCGGGTGAGTAGCGGTGCTTGAGAATGTCGAAGAAGTAGGGGCTCACCTCTTCGAGGATGTCGAGGTCTGGAGCGATTTCCTTGCCAATCCCCTCGATGGTCATCAAGGACTTGCCGACGAGCAGAAAGTCGGGCGGCACTTCGAGTCCGTAGGTTGTCGCCGTGCGCACTAGATCGCGAACCAGCGAGCTCATCTCGATGTCCTTGAGGCGCTTACCCAAGTAGCGATCTGCCAGCAACGCGACCTCGGCGCGAAACGCGTGGTGGTCGATCTTTCGCGTTGGCGTTGCCAGCGACAACATCGCGTCGGCGATCGCGTCGTAGTCACGACGGATGGCGGCGACCATCAAGTCGACGGTTTGGTCGCGCATGCGCGGGCTCAGGCGCCCGACCATCCCCAAGTCGATCAGCGCGTAGATGGGGTCTTCGGGTGTGCCGAGGATGAGCACGTTGCCGGGATGTGGGTCGGCGTGGAAGAAGCCGTCCTCGAAAATCTGTTTGATGACGATCTTCAACGCGATCCGCGCCAGCCGGTGCCCGGAGTAGCCGTGACTGACCGCGTCGCTGATCTTGCGCCCGTCCAAGAACTCGAGCGTGATCACCCGCTTGCTGGATGCTTCTCGATAGACGTGGGGGAACTTCACGGCAGGTTCTGCGGCGAAGTTCAGCGCGAAGCGCCCGGCGTTTTCTGCCTCGGTCGTGAAATCCAGCTCGCTGGTGATGGCGCGGTCGAACTGCCGTACCAATCCAACTGGCGAATACGTGCGTGACTCCGGGATCGTTCGTTCGAGCAGCGCGGCCAGGCTGTGAAGGATGTCGAGATCGCTCGCGATCGTTTCCGAGATGCCGGGACGCTGGATCTTGACGGCGACGTCTTTCGACCCCGAGTCCGTCTTCAATACGGCTCGGTGCACCTGCGCCACGCTGGCGGCGGCGAGCGGCTCTTCACTGAAACGCTCGAACAGTTCATCGAGCGGAGCGCCCAGCGACTGCTCCACACACTGCTGGATGTCGGAGAACGGAACCGGGCTGACGGAGTCTTGGAGTTTGCGCAGCTCGACGATCACCGCCATCGGCAAGACGTCGGCACGCGTCGAGGCGATTTGGCCGAGCTTGACGAAGGACGGCCCCAAATCCTCGAGTACGCGCCGGATGCGAACTGGGAAGGCGGCGTTGGCTGCTTCGGCGCGCGTTTCAGCGTTTTCGGGTTTGCGCCCCAGTCCCAACCTCGCCACGACCTCCCCGAACCCATGACGGACCAGGACTGTCGTGATCTCGCGGATCCGACCGATGTCTCGCGCGGCGTGCATGATCGAGACCATGGTGATTGTGTCGTACAGCTGGTCGTCGCGCCTTGTCCAGCAATCGGCCCCCGACGGCGCCGTTCGCTTCCGATTCGAGGGCAAACCCGCTCCACCTGTCGAGGGCTGTGCGGCTGGAGGCGCATGGGAGGCGCCGTCGTGCGTCGCGGGCGGCGTCGTGCAAGTCTCGTTCGAGGTTTCGCCGAATCGTGGCAGCTCACCGGGCTGGGCGCGGGCGTTGAACACTCAATCGACGACAACCATGCTGCCGCGATCGTAGCGCGTCGGGTGTACGGCGTGCCAGCCTGGAGGCAGTAGCGGGCCCGCCCACTCGAACAGAAAATGTGCATCTTTCGGGCTCAGGTTGATGCAGCCATGGCTACGCCGCGTGCCAAACGAGTCGTGCCAGAACGCACCGTGCAGCCCGTAGCCCTGCTGAAAGAACATGACCCAGGGCACCTCTTCAATCGCGTAGTAGCGGTTCGCGTACTCGTCCTCCAGATTGGTCATGTCTGTCGTTCGCAGCTTGACCCAAATGCGAAATTGACCCTTCGGTGTCGCTGACGGAGTCTCCTCATCTCCCTTGCCTGTGGACACCAAGGTCGCGAACACGGGACGCGAGCCTCGATAGGCGACGAGGGTTTGCGATTGCGTGTTCACGTGGAGCCAGCGCTCGGACGAAAGCAGTTCTGGCGGCGGCTCAGTGATCACGGGGATGCGCAGGTGGCTGGCACGAAACCAACGCTGATCGGCTGCCTGAACCCATTGCACACCGTGCACGAACTCCGTACCGATCACTCTCAACACGGAGAGTCGTGGCACGGCGGAGCCGGGG
>QJWJ01000008.1 GCA_003235365.1 Deltaproteobacteria bacterium | reverse complement strand
ACTGCGAGGTCGCCTGGAACACCCAGTGGCCAACGAGCATCGGGGCAGCTGTTCCATCGGCTTGCACCGACTGGACTTGCCCGCCCGCGTAGTTGAGTTCTGTCAGCCCGCAGTTGTCCCGCAGGTTGTTGCCCCATGCGCTCTTCGTCGTGTGAATCGAGAGCAGCTGGTCTGTGGTGTACAGCGCCAGGGTCTTGTCGATCGCGCCCCAGAACTGGTGGCGCGCGCCGAGCTTTACGCCCTGGGCCGGGGGCGGCATCCACAAGACGTGGATGTCGTGATCAAGCAGGTTGCGCGCACGCGACTCGTAACGAGCCTCGCCGCTGGACTCGGACCAAACGAACAGCGCCGGCAGGTCTTGCACCTTCAGGTCCCGTACGTCTTCAGGGTCGTAGGGGAACGCCGTTTTGACGATGCTCGGCTCGGTGCGCGCGATGCTCGTCCATGCCGTGTCCAGGTTTCGGCATAGGATGAGCTGCACGTCTGCCATGAACGTGCCGAGCCACGGTGCACCCGGAACCGCCTCTTGCGACTGGTCAGCAAGCGGCAACGCCGTGCCGGTTATCAGGTGCGCCATATCCGCTGGAGCTTTCGGAACATGGGCGCGTACGCCCGCAGCGTTGCATCACGCGCTGGCGCCATCGCCGGAATCATGAACGGGTAGGGCTTCGTCCCGGGGTGGTTGACGTACCGGCGGAATACGATGCGCCCCTTCCAACGAAAGCGCAGGGCCACGCGGTGCGTCCCAATGTCGGTGATATCCCGACGTGACTGGCCCGGGTTGAGCGGGTGCGTTGTCCCGTGCCCAGCCTTCGGCCAAATCTGGTGCGGCCGCGTCCCGTACTCGACGAAGCGCGCGTACCGCGTGACGTTCTGGATCTGCGCAATCGCGGTGCCGTTGCGGTAGCCCTTGTAAAGCCCGCGCAGGTTCGCGCCGGAGGTCAGTAGCCCCGTGCGTCGCTTGTGCTTGTGGTTGCGTCGCGCGTAGGTCGCCCCAGCGCGCGCGCCCTTCGTGACCGCATCAATCGAGCCAACGCGAATCGCGTGGTCGGTTCTCGCGACTGCCTTGTCGAACCTCGAAAGGTCGACCTTGACGGTGAACATCAGTAGTCACCGAAGCCATTCTGGTACGTGCCCGCCACTGGCGTCGGGTCATTGGTGTTGCCGCTAGTGATGAGCCCGCCGGTATTGGTCGGGGCCGCAACCCCATCCAAAACGGTCTTGTTCATCGCCAGGTCGTTGACCTCGCGGCGCAATGATTCTCGCTCCGACGAGTAGTCGACGTTGAAGTCCCACAGGTTCACCTTCCGCGACGCGAACAGCCGAAAGAAACTCAGGCTGAGCTCCTTCAGCAGGTGGTGCGCTGTCGCCGGAGTGATCGTGGCGATGTATGCCGCGTAATGCTTCGCGGCCCCGGCTTTGACCTTGGATTCCGCATCGCGCACACAGCGTTGCACTGCTTGCGCAACAGGCGTACCGTCGTCGGCGTCGTCGAAGGCCCGGTCAAGCTGCGCCTGACCGAACTCGTTGACGATGTCTTCCCAGTCGATGATGTCGCCAGCGACTAGGGTGACGTCCGTGACGGCCGCCTCGTTGGGCATCAGTCCACTCGTTCGACGGCAGCGCCAAGGTCACGGGCCATCGCTGCGGTCAGCTGCACCTCGTCACCAGGGGAGTGGTAGCGCTTGATGCCGCCTTCGGACGTCGGCAAGCTGCAGCACAGCGTGCCGCCATCTTCACGCACCCGGTACAGGCCCGCCGTGCGCTTCGCGATCTCTTCGGGCGTTGGCTCAGTGGGAGGCTTGCCCGGCTGCACCACATCACCCAAGGCCTCGGCCTCGGACTTGGTGAGCATGACCATCTCGCCAGCATCGTGAGGCTTGCCGCCCGCGAACGTCTGCCCCACGAAGTGGTAGGGCGACTTCGTCTCGTCAGCAGCACTGGCATCGTCAGCCGCTGCCGCGTCGTCGTTGTCATCCAACGTGTCCACGTCGGTCGTTGAATCGTCAGCCATGGTGGCCTCCTGTGCCGCATCAGCGGGCGACCCATCGGATCGCCCCTGACGCTGCCGGTTCTTCTTGCTCATCGGCTCAACCCTCCGCGTTCAGCGATCAGCCAGTGGGCGTGATGATGAGGCCAGCGGTATCCGCGGCGACGACAGCTTGGTCATCCTGGCGGGTCACGCGGACCTTGTAATAGCCACTGGATCCCTCGTGGGGCATCCAGAACGTGTCCGACTTCACGCGTTCCGTCTGGAAGCTATAGCCGAAGCTTGCGGAGCGCCGAGAAGGCGTGCGAGCAACGTGCCCAATCCAGATCCCGCTCGCGCCCCACATGTACGTGCCATCGGCGTGGCGCGCCGATGCCACCATGTACTTGTCGACTTCGAAGGCCTCTGCGAGCGCCATCTGCGTCAACCCAGCGGGACGACCAGGGCTTCCGCCGGCCTTCACCTTGTCGAGCAATTGCGGGTGTCGCTTGAGCACGTCGTGCGTCGGGCGGCAAACGATCATCACCAGATCGGTCGGCGTATTCCCGCGCCACAGAGAGCGCAGAAGGGTATCAACCACACCGGTTGGGTCACCTCCAACGTCGAAACGATCCGCAGCCGCCACGGTGATCTTGTTCGCCGTCGCGTAGTTCGCTGCGTTCATGACCTGGCCGACGATCCGGACCTCGCGGTTCCACTCCATGCCGTAGGAGACATTCTCCTGTGCATCGAGCAGTTCGTTGAGCGGCGCGTCTTGGCTGCTGATCGTGTTCAGGGCGACCTTTTCGATCAGTGAGCGCTCGATGTTGGCAAACACACCCTTGGTGCGCGCTTGGTTGAGCGCATTTGGCTCGCTGAGGCCGGTGTTGTCCACGGTGTCCGACGGGTACGCCAAGCGATCCGACTTGTTGTAGACGTAGTACTCACCAGCAATCTCACCGTTGGTGAGCACTTCCGGCATCGCGTTGAGCCCGACGAACTCGTCGTTGCGGTACATCACGCTGAAGTTGCTCATCACCTTGTCGGTATGAACATCGTTCGGCGCCAAGCCGCGCTGGCGAATCGCCGTCAACGCTTCGTTGAGCACATGGACTTCTGCAAGCTCTGGGCTCTTGGTGATCGCGGCCTCCAAGTCGCCTACTCGCTTTTGGAACTCGTACTCGCTCGTGCACTCGCGATACACGTTGCGAAAGTCCTCATAGGCAAGCGCTTGCTTTGAGCGCTGCCCACGCACGATCGCCATCGTGTCCGGCCCGCGATCTGCGTGCCGCCATGCGTATTCGTCTGCAAACACGTTTGACATGTCTGTCCTTTTCTCCACTGAGTGGTTGGGGGCGCGGATCACGCCGTGTAGACGGGTCCGCCCAATCCGATGTTGCAGCCCGAAAGTTCACCTGCGGCACCGGCCTCCATCATCTGACCGAGGCAGCCCTTCAGAGTGCTGCCGCCGCCAGGTGTGATCGATGCGGCACCGTTGGTGCCAGGTGTTGCGTATGCGCCTGGATTGATAACTCCAGAGCACAATAGCGGAACGATTCCGGGAGAGCCCAGCATCGCAACACGGATGTTGCGAATCTTTGCGTTGTCGCCATCGCCCGCCTCCATTGCGATGCCGATCGGCTGATCCGTAGTCGTCTCGCTCTTTACGATCTTGGTTCCGCTGAACTTCACCGGCATGCCACGCGCGATGGTGTTGCTCGCGGCCACCTCGAAAGACCGAAACAGGGTCTTGTCGGTTGCCTCTAGGGGAGTAGTAGCCATTTGTTACCTCAACTTCCTTTGGTCAGCTGCCGCGGTTACTTGGAAGCCGCGGGCTTTCCGGTGAGGCGCTCTTTGGCTGCGGCCATTGCCTTGTCAGTCAGCGCGCGCTTGTTGGGGTTGGGTGGCGTCGGCTCGTTCCCGGTGAGCGGGGCTTTGCCAGCCATGCCCAAGCCGTTCTCGGGAAGCTCCTCGACGAACTTGAGGAACTGTACGGCCATCTCATCGGTGGACTCGAACCCACCAGTCGCGAGCTGGATAAACAG
>QJWJ01000135.1 GCA_003235365.1 Deltaproteobacteria bacterium | reverse complement strand
CGCGATGCTCGACGCCATCGCCGTCTTTGGTTACCAGCTGGATGACCCGAGGGCCAACAGCGACCTCGAGACGCGCGGTGCCCTCGCTGGACGTTTGTGCTTTCGTCCCGTCATCGACGACCACCGTTGCGCCCTCGCCAAGCGGCAGGCCATCTGCGGTGAAGAACAGCACGATGACGAAACCCGTCTGAGCCGGCGGCGCCTCTCGTACTGACGGCACGTCGTCCGCCTCGGAGCCGCCCGCTGGCGGAGTGGTTGGTGAATCCCCCGAGCTCGGCTCAACCGGCGCGCCTGGGGGCTCCTCTGCCATCCGTGGTTGGGCACGGAGCGGCGCCGCAACCGACAAGCACGTGCAAACCACCCAACCTACAAGACTTGATCCCCAATAGCCGAGTCGAAAACTCAAGGAACGCATTCCCAGCCTACCTCGCGACATCCAGCGATGGCCTTGCGCAACTGCAATGCAGATTCGAAAAGTTGAGGATCGGTCAGCCCCTTGAGCTGAGATTCCGCATCCGCAAAGCGGCTCGTCTTGTAATAGGCATAGGCCACAGCGTAACGAACCGGCTCGTCTTTCATCAGCCCGAGCCGCGTCAGTTTGCCAACCATCGCCGTGATACCTTCGAAGTCTTCACTTTCGAGCAGCAGGCTCAAGCGCTGTTTCGATTTCGCAGTTTGATCGCTCACACGCCCGTTGAGCCAGCTGGCGCGGTACAACACTCCCGCCTCCTTGTAGAGCTCCGCTGCCTCGAGCGTGTACTTTTCATTCCGTCGAGCAGCGTCTTCGAACAACATGGCACTGGCGAACTTCTTACCGTCTTCCAAGTAGCAGTGGGCCAACTGAACGGTGACGTTTTCGTCTTCGGGAAAACGCAGCTTCGCGGCTTCCATCAGTAGTTGGGCCCGCTTGAATTGACGTGCCCCGCGCAACGCTTCCGCAACGGCGACGTAGTCTTCGGCCTTGGCCTCGGTCCGCGCGACGTACCGGTCGCTGACCGAAATCGCCGTTTGATACAGGCCAAGCTCGATGAGGTGAAAGATCTGCAAGCGCTGAAACTCGGGGTTGGCGGCGAAGCGCTTCTCGCCGAGTTCCAAGGCGGCCAAAGAATCCCCCTTGCGGCCGACGCTCCAGGCAGCCTCAGCCTTCATCAACAACACGCCTGCCGAGTCTCGTCCTTTGGACCCAGCCCTGGCGATGGCCGCAAGCGTGCACTTGTAGTCCTTCTGACTGAAGCATGCCTGTGCCAGGTAGACGTTGACCGCGGGGTCCTTCTGCCCTTTGGCGATCGCTTTCTCGAAGTCGGCCCGCGCCTTCGGGAAGTCGTGCAGCTCCGCGTACGCCAGGCCGCGCAGGGTGTAGAAACGCGCGACGTCTAGCTCTGGGTCGTTCAGGTTCACATCTTTGAGGACTGTCAACGCTCGGCGGTGATGCCCATCGTGGAGCATGCGAGCAGCCAGTCCGAGAAGATCAATCTCGGCTTGCTCGGTTTCATCGTCATCGGACTTGCGATCGTCGGCGGTTGCGACCTGACTGGTCAGAACCGCGAGCAGACCACCAGCGATCCAGACAGCGATCGCGCTGGGTAGGAGTCTCATTTCGAGCCTTTATTGAGTTCAGCCGTGGGCGACGAAGCGGTTTGGTCAGCTCTTCTTCAGTTGGAAAATGACTTTTTGCTTCACCCACGCTCCGACGCTCTGGCCCTCGTAGGTCCCAGGGCGAAACGCCCATTCGCGAACGAAGTCCTTGGCAGACTGTTCAAAGACTCCCGATGGCTTCGAGTCGAGCACCTTGACGCCGCCGACGCTTCCGTCGTCGCGAACGAACAGGTTCAGCACCACGTAACCTTCCAGACCCTTCTTCTGAGCGTCTGACGGATATTCGAGGCTACCACTGCGCGACTGAAGCGCCGGAGGCGTATCCAAAGCCCCCTCGGTCATCGCCGCTTTCTTGTCGAACGAACCGATGAGATCGTTCGAGACACCCCCCAGCGAAACGCCACCCAAACCGCCGAAGTCGATGGCCGCACCCGAAATCGGGGACGACAGGTTCGGCGTTCGAGGAGCGTTTGCCGACGACTTCTGATGCCGGTTCTGCTGCTTCTGCCGCTGTTCCTTCTTCTTCTTGGGCGGCGGCTTCTTTTCGACCTCGAAACTGACGGAACTTTCGCTGGTCTCGGCCTTGGGAGGATCCTCCTGCTGGTTCATATAAAGCACCGTGGAAAACACGAGTGCTCCGCCAGCAAACATGGAGAAGGTTGCAACAGTATGCTTCAGTAGCGCCGATTTCATGGTTTGACTCCTGTCTGCATTCGTAAACAGCTCATCCCCCGGCTTCCTTTTCCGTCGCAACACCGACTTCGGTGGCTCCCCCCAAACGGCATTGATCGACAATCTCGACCAACTTGTCCGCTGGCACACGACGGTCGGTCACGACGAGCACCGACTTTTGGTCGGCATTCTCCAAGAACTCCCGAACCCGGCTTTGCACCATCCAGGGGCGAACGGGGTTGCCATTGACGAAGACGTTCGCACTACTGTCGATGTTGATGCGCAACGACTTGGTCGACGCCGGTGTCGCAGAGGCGGCTCCGGGGCGCTCGATGTCGATCTTCATGTCTTTGACGAACGTCGTCGACACCATGAAGAAGATGAGAAGAATGAACACCATGTCGATCAACGGCGAGATGTCGATACTGGCGTCTTCGTGGTGTCTTGCTCTGCGTCGCATCGTCGAGGTTCCGAATCATCCGCCCTGAGAAGCGATCCCAGACGGCATCACCAAGTGCGAAGGCTCTCCGCACAGCATGTTCTTGAGTTGTTCGAGCTCTGTCCGAAAGGCACGTTCTTTTCGGTCGAGAATCCGCCCGACCACGATACCCGGCACCGCCACGACGAGGCCCATCTGAGTCGTGAACAGCGCCTGCGAGATACCTCCGGCGATGCCTCCCGATTGGGTGAACAGCGCCATGTCGCCCAACGAGTCGAAGGTCTCGATCATCCCGATCACAGTGCCGAGCAACCCCGCCAATGGGGCGGTCGAAACGATCACTTTGATGATCACTTTGCCCCGACCGAGATCCGCGTCGAAGTCTCCAAAGGCGTCGTCGAGGACGTCGCGCAGCGAGTGCTGAGCATAGCGCTCACGCAATACCAGACCCCACACGGTGGCCGTGTCGATGAGCCCGCGTGGCCGGCGTTTGTACCCCTTCGAGTAGCGCTCCACCAGCACACGACAACTGCGACTGTTACCCCGGTCTAGCAATTGCCAGCGCAACCCCAACGCGTACCACAGGATCAGCGTTCCGATCGCCAACGGGGGCATCACGAACCCCCCCAGCTCGAAGTACTGGAGCAAGTTCCCAAAGGCGCTGCTGATGCGTTCCACGCGTTACCTCGAGTGGCTCAAGTCCCTGCCAGCGCGGAACCCGCCGTATCGGCCAGCTCCTGCTGCGGAGGCTCGGAGGGACGTTTGGAGATGCGGATACCGCTCGCGATGTTCACGACACGCAGCGCAGCTTTGTCTAGACCGTCCTTGATCGACTCAGCCCAACCCGACAGCAGGTTGCCGATGATGAGCGCAGGAATGGCGACGATCAGACCGAGTTCGGTCGTAACCAAAGCGATCGAGATGCCTCCGGAGAGCAACTTGGGGTTTCCGGTGCCGAACTCGGTGATGATGTCGAAGGTCGCGATCATGCCGGTCACCGTTCCCAGCAATCCAAGCAGAGGGGCGACTGCGGCGACGACGATGATCGCCGATCCAAAACGATCCAGCGCGGGTTGTTCGTGCAGCACCGCCTCGGAGATGATGTCCTCGAGTTCGTGACGGTCGCGATCGAGGTTCTGGAGGGTCGCAACGAGCACGCGTCCGCTGGCGTTCTTGGCGCGTTTGCAGCTACTGATGGCGTCGGCGATCTTGTGCTGCTCCAACAAGGGTCGGATTTCTTCCGTCAGCTTGTTCGTATTCGCAGCCGCGCGAAGCAGCAGGAAGACGCGCGCCAGCGCCATCAGGCCCGCAAGGCCCCCGAGACCGACGATGACCCAACCGATCAGGCCGCCAGCCTCGACCTCTTCCATGGCAGTGCGCGACTTCTTGGCTTCGACGCCCTTCTCGAGAGATTCGTAGAGGAACATACCAACGACCGGAGGAGCGTTCCCCGAGACGAGGGCCCGCGCCGTAGCCGCGGTGGCGCCTTCCGGCCAGAGCTTCAGACGCCCTTCGCCAGCGGGAGCCAATGCCCCGGCGGCAGAGTCACCGACGCCGAAACTGGCGACCTGTCCGACGCGGAGCAGGGTCCCCTCGATGCGTTCACCCGCAACATTGTAGAATTCGCCGTCTTCACGCAGCACGCGCGATTGACGATCGAGCATTCCCAGGGCCGCGCCGAATGCAAAGTCGAGCTGCTTCAGCGACGCCTGGGGATCGTTCTCCGCCGCTTCCGGCAGCTTCAAGTTGCCCTTCTCGAGAGTCGCCTGAGCCTGAGTCAGCATGGACTCGATTAGATCCTCGTCCTCGGCCGCCGTATCGAGCTCGGTTTCCACGCCTGACAACGACTCGGTCATTCTGTCCGCCGAGGCGGCGACCGCCAGCGCACGGCCCTGCAGCGCCTCGACCTCGCCCTTGGCGGCGTCTATTTTCGCTTGGGACTGAGTCTGAAAGTCGCGCAGGCGCTGCTGCAGCGAACTCTTTTCTGCCTCGAGGAAAGCGAACTCCCGCTGATACGCAGACTGTACGTCGGCGCTCGCCTCCGTGGAGAATGCGACAGAGACGCCGAGCGTCAGTA
Source organism: Deltaproteobacteria bacterium (assembly GCA_003235365.1). Classification (GTDB taxonomy): domain Bacteria; phylum Myxococcota_A; class Polyangia; order Polyangiales; family Polyangiaceae; genus SZUA-265. The sequence continues at coordinate 37,548 of QJWJ01000135.1, read as the reverse complement.
CGCCGAGCACGGTGACCAGAAGGGCACGAAGCCGAAGGTGGTTTCCGTACGTGCTCATGGTCATTTCGAAGCTCCTTCGGTGATTGAAGGCAGCGCATTCGGCAGCTCGAAGTAGCCGACTCTGACCTGCTTCTTGAAGGTCGTGAACAGATCGAGCACCGCTCGCTTCTGCTTGTCGTCCAAGATCTCCTCGTAGGACCAATCGCCGTTCTCGTGCACGGCGTGGCCGACCCGATCGTCGTCGGTGCGGTAGAACATCATCACCATGCCGAGCCGAGCGACCTCGGCCAGCCGAGGAGCGCCATCGACGGTGACGGTTTGCTTGTACAATCCGTTCTCACGCGTGAGGCGCAACTCGTCCTCGACGAATCCCCAAACGCGCGATAGGGCGCGGGTCGCGCTGAGCAGACCCGACTTGTGCTGCTCTTCGATCTTGTCGAGCGCTGCCAGACGTTCGTCTTTACGGAAGGGCATGCTCGCAGAGACTTGCTTTCGAACGTCGGCGACGACGCTAGATAGCAGCGGAACGACCTGCTGACCCTTTTCCTTCTGTTCGGCGATTTCTGCCTTCTGTTTGGCAATGGCTGCGCTCACCTTCTGAAGTCGCGTTTCCTCGCGGCGAACTTCCAGCTCGAGTTCCGAACGCTGACGAGCCAGCGATCGAAGCGTATCGTTGCTCTCGGAGCTCTTGGCACTCAGGTCGGCGGACAGTTGCTCGACTTCGGCGCGTAGCTTGGCAAGCCGTGCCGCGAGTTGGCCCACGTCCGCATAGGCGCTGATGGTGACGGCGCTCACCGCCAGGACGACGCCGAACAGCACTGCCTTTGGGGGGCGGCGCAGCGATGCTCGTTGCGGGTTGGAGGCGCGAGTCTTGGCGCCTCGAGGATTGAGTCGATGAAGGTCAAACATGTCGGTCTGCGGCACGAGGCCTGACGAGGTCTCGTACACGCGAACCAATTACCGATTTGCCACGACGCCTGAGTGACGAGCCTGAAACGACTTGATGACTCCCCAAAGCGGAACGACCTCTGAACAAACTGTGTGGAGGTCCACCGTAACGACATCGCCATCGTTGCGTTGCCAACTCGTCACTCAATCGCCCTCCAACTGAACGCAGACGCGGCTTGCCCGCTGGCTCAAAACACTGAAGAAGGCCAGCGTTGATCACTTGGAACAGCCAGCTCCAGAACCGACGCAAAGCGGCGGATCACGCGACATATTGGCCGCTTGAAACGCCCACCCAGGCGACCCGACGAGCCGGGTTACTAGGCGTCGTGATTCAGTCCAAATCGGGATTGAGACAAAACGGGCCGAAGCGCACCAGTAGCCCGAACGGGGTGGGTATGACAGCGCGCGAAACGGGATAGGCGCTCGCCCGGCAAGCCCGCTGGCTCAAAACAACGGAACGCCGCGCAACGCGATCCCCGAGTAGAGCAGACGAAAGCCAACGGATTCGTACAGACGTCGCGCTCCGACGTCGACGTCGTTGACCGTCAGCAAGACTCGAGCGGCGGACGCCGTGAGCAAGCGCGCCATCGCTCCCATCAGAAGTTGCCGACCGAGACCCTGACGCCGCCACCCGTCGCGCACGCCCAAGGTGTACACGCGGCCTTCCCCGCCCCCTTCGAGCCCGAAGGTCACGAATCCGTCCACGCGATTCTCTCCGCTCAGCACGCACAGACAATTCAGTGCCGAGTCTGGATCCATCACCTCCTCCAACTTGACGGCGGAGGCGGGAAAGATCGACGCGTGCAGCTCGCTCAACGACCGCCACAGCGCGGGACCAGCCTCGTGCAATCGCAACGCCGGAGCGGGAACCAAATCCTGAGGCTTCCACTCGAAAACGTGCGAGACCTTCTTGTCGGTGAGTCCGGTGGCCTCCCAAAAGCGACTGCCGAATTCGTTGCGCACGTCGACGAACACCGTGGCGGCAGCCAAATCACGGGGAACGCGCACGGCCAACTTGCGCCAGAGGTTCATCGCCAAGGTTTCGTTCGGTTCCACCATCAGCGGCCCTTTGAGCCACACGAGATGTCGCTCGGTATCGACTTGGCACCCCAACGCTCCGATGAGACGATTGCGGTCCAGCGCCATGCAGAACGGCGTGTCATCGGCGAGCGCTTCACGCAGCTCCACTTCGCACGCCACTTCGCTCTCGCCCGACCATGATTGAAAACAGTGACCCTCGGGACGCGCGCACACGTCGATGATGAATCGCGCCAATGGGGCAGCGTCGTCGGGGGTCGCGTCGCGAATGAATATTTCAGCAGAATCCATTTCGACCAATCGAGTTCCTCCCTGGAATGTGACCGCCGCAGATCGGGGGGAGCAACTGAAATTACTGCGCTGAGGGAGATTGGCGTCCACGAGCCAAGACCACGTCGCTGTCGGGCCCGGAGAAACACAACGCGATCGAAGACTTCGCGTATCCCGGTTTGGTTGCCGGTGGGGCGCGCGTTGGACACGGGGCCGCTGACTGATAAGGTATCGCAATCGCTCTGCTCACGGCTCGACCATGTCCACGCGCCTCCCCCTGCTCTGCTTGCTCTTGCTCTGCTTGCTCCTGCTCTGCGCTGCCTGTTCCGCAGATCAGGGCGCCCCCCCGGCCCCCGGTGCCAGTCCCGTCACCGAAGACATGAACGCGGGCCCCACCCCAGGCGTCGTGAGTCCCGCGCAGACGGCGCAACAACCTTCGTCGCAGGGACAGCCGCCGGCGATGAACACGTCATCGCAAGTGGGTGACCCCACTACCCCCGCCGCACCGGCCGCGCCCGGACCTGCGACGTCCGGACCTGTCGCCCAGGGCCCGACGACACCCGACGGCACGGCAGTGGTTGTCGAAGAGGACAACATTCTGATCGTCGATCCCGGTGAACCCATCGTTCAAGACGACTCGGACTGCGACAACATCCTCGAAGTCACTTACCGCGACTTCACCGAAGATCACCCCGACTTCGAGATGACGTTCGCCGGCGACGACGTTCGCTTGAACCTGATCGAGAGCGACTTGGATCCCGACGGCAAACCGGTGTTCCTCAGCGCGGACGGCTGCCCCATCGACCGCGACTCACCGCGCGAATGCGCCAATTGGGATCCGATGAATCCGGTGCTCAGCACCGAAGAGAACTTCGACCAGTGGTACCACACCGTCGATGGGGTGAACATCGAGCTGCAAAAAGAGCTCGAACTGACCGAGACGCCGCCGGGCTCCGGCGTTTACGTCTTCGATACCGACGAGTTCTTCCCCCTCGGCACCGACGAGGGATTCGGGCTCACGCCACGCCAAAACAATCATCGCGGGGAGAACTTCTTTTTCACGACCGAGATCCACCTGATGTTCACCTACGTCGCGGGTCAAACGTTCACTTTTCGTGGTGACGACGACATGTGGATCTTCGTCAACGACAAGCTGGCGCTCGACTTGGGAAGCATGCACATCGCTTGGGAAGGCACCATCGACTTCGACGAGCAAGCCACCGACTTGGGTATCACTCCCGGCGCGCTGTACCGCATGGACATCTTCCACGCCGAACGCCACACGTGGGATTCGAACTTCCGCATCGAGACCAACATCGGCTGCTTCAAGCCGGCGCCGCCACGCGTGCGCTGAGCGCGTCTCGCCAAGCTGGGACTTGGGGTGCGGCGTTCCGGCACCCGGGGCCATCGCCGCGATACCGCTTCGACACTCACCGTCTCGCTTCGGTGCGAGACTCCGTCCAAGCTGGCGACCATTGCCACCAGGGACGCACCAATCTGGGGGTTTGAGTCGAGTCGGTTGGTGTCGGTTGGCGGCGCCTCTCGGCGCGATGTCAAACTGGGCAAGCCTCAGGAACGACGAAATCGCCCACCCGCAACGACTGCGAGCCTCGCCAGTCACTGCCGAACCGCGACCCGGGGCGACTGGATGGTCGATGTGGAAGCCGCCGTCCGGTTTCGGTCCGAGGGAGGATCTTTGCGCACTGTGAGGTGGCCCTACTCCCCGAATGCCAGTATGCTGCGCCTCGTTGCCGCGTTGGGGCTTGTCGTCTCGAACGGCGATCGACGCGCTCCCTCCCAGGCTCCCGAGCCGCAAGGAGCTTCGGCGTTGCAATAGGCAACAGCAACGGGTAGTTGCAAGCCTTCGGGGGTAGCGGCGCCTTCAGTCTTCCACCCCCGTGATCGTCGCGGCCCGACGAATCATCCGCAGCTCAGCTCACTTTGGCGGGCTCGCGGCCTTCCTTCAGCAGAAAGCGGTTTCAACAGGCAATGAGTAAAGGTGACCTTCTGGAGATGCCCGGCCAAGTCGTAGACGCACTCGGTGGTGGGCAGTATCGGATCCAGCTGGACGAGGGAGACACGATGATACGCGGACGCCTGTCTGGACGGATGCGGCGCTTTCGAATCCGCGTCTTGCCGGGCGATCGCGTGCGCGTTGCCGTGTCGCCTTACGACCTCACCCACGGCTTCATCGTCTTCCGCGAGCGGCGCTGATCCTCGGCGCGTGACCGCACTGGTCCCTAGGAGCGGCAATCATCTTGATTGCCGCGACAAATCAAACGCCTAGAGCACCGAGCTGCGAGCAAGAGTGCCCGAACGTGGCCCCGAAAAACGCCCTCCCCCCCGCTGGGGCGATTTTTCGGGGCATTTCCGTGCATTGGCAAGCTGATTGGTGCCCTAGCGCGTAACCGCGCCGCGTGGCAGGGGGGTTGACACGCGTGGTTCCCAACCAAGTTTGGCAGGACTGGCGTAGGCGCCAGTGTCCTAGCGCCCGCGCCCGGAGGAACCATGAGTTACGTGGATTACTACGCGCTGCTCGAAGTCTCGAGGGACGCCACGCAAGACGAAATCAACAAGTCTTACCGACGGTTGGCGCGGAAATACCATCCCGACGTCAATCCCGGCGACGACACCGAAGCGCGCTTCAAGCAGTTGTCCGAAGCCTACGAGGTGCTCAAGGACCCAGAAAAACGTGCACTCTACGACCAGTACGGTCCCGCTTGGCAGGCGGTTTCCGAAGGGCGAGCGGCTCCCCCCGGCTCTGAAAACGCCTACCACGACTTCAGCGCCGCCGGCTTCGACCCATCGCAGCTGGGCGATCTGGGTGCCTTGTTCGAGCAGATGTTCGGTGGAGCGGGACACGGGGGCACGTGGAACGTGCGCAGCCGGGGCGCCGACGTGCAAAGTGTCATCCAGCTCAGCGTGGAGGACGCGTTCACGGGTGGCGAACGTCTGCTGAGCTTCGCCGTCGAAGGTGGACGCCCCAAGCAACTGCGCGTCGCCATCCCGGCAGGGATCCGCAACGGTCAACAGATTCGCCTCGCGGGGCAAGGTCAACCGGGCGCACACGGACTGCCGCCCGGCGATCTCTATCTGAAGGTGGAGATCGTCGCCTCGGGACGCTTCGAGCTGGAGGGAGACGATGCGATCGTGACCCTATGGCTGACTCCGTGGGAAGCAGCGCTGGGCACGACCGTACCGCTGCGCACCCTCGACTCGGAGGTACGGCTGAAGATCCCAGCTGGAAGTTCGAGCTCCAAACGGGTGCGACTGCGCGGCAAAGGCTATCCACGCGCTCGAGGTGGCCGCGGAGACCTGTATGTGAAACTGCAGGTGGCGATCCCCGAGCAGCTAACCCCCGAAGAACGCCGTCTGTTCGAACAGCTGGCGGCAGCGAGTCAATTCTCGCCGCCCGGCCGCGAAACGCGTACCAGAACAGCTGCCTGACGCAAGCGTAGGGGACAGGCGGCCACAGACACGACGCCGGGTGGAACGGCGCGGGATCCCGGCGTCGCACCGGGCACCGCGCCGTGCCCGGTGCATCCACGCCACAGAAGTGCCACGCTAGGTGAGTGACACCTCCCAGCCCCGGCTCGACCCCGCCGACACTCGACGAGATGCGCCGGGTTCACGCGCAGATCAGCGCTGACATCCAGCGCACGCCGACCCGGCACGCCCAGACCCTGTCCGGCGTGCTCGGCGCCCAACTGTGGCTCAAGTTCGAGAACCTGCAGTTCACCTCGTCGTTCAAGGAGCGCGGCGCGCTCGCCAAGCTCCTGTCCCTGACGCCCGAGGAAACGAAGCGAGGGGTAGTCGCTGCCTCCGCCGGTAATCACGCCCAAGCCGTCGCTCACCACGCACGGCGCCTCGGCATCCACGCGACCATCGTGATGCCGCGCACGACGCCGTTCATCAAAGTATCCAACACCGAAGTACTGGGCGCAGACATCGTGCAGGTCGGCGACACGGTGGACGCGGCGCGAGAGCGTGCGGCCGAGATGGCGCAAGAGCAGGGCTTGGTAGCCATCCCGCCGTTCGACGACCCGTTGATCATCGCCGGTCAGGGCAGTGTGGCGCTCGAGCTGCTCGCCGACGCGCCTCCGCTCGACGCCGTGGTCGTCCCCGTGGGGGGAGGAGGCTTGATCTCGGGCATCGCGCTTGCCGTCAAGGCACTGGCTCCGCAGATACAGGTAGTAGGTGTACAGGCGGAGCGCTTCTGTGCCATGTCCCACATGTTCTGGGAAACCCATGGCCAGCAGTCGACGGGAGATGTCGCTCACCCATCGCTGGGCCCCTTCGGCGCCGACACACTCGCCGACGGAATTGCCGTCAAGACACCAGGATTGCTGACCCGAAGTATCATCGAAAGCCATGTCGACGAAATGCTGCTCGTCGGTGAGGTCGCGCTCGAACGCGCCTGCAACGAGTTGCTGGAACTCGAAAAGACGGTAGCTGAAGGCGCGGGAGCCGCGTCGCTGGCGGCGGTCATCGAACACCCAGACAGGTTCGCGGGGCGTCGGGTCGCGTGTATCGTCAGCGGCGGCAACATCGACCCACGGGTCATGGCGGACGTGATTTCGCGCGGCCTGGCCCGCACGGGTCGCCTGGCGCGCCTGCGCATCGACGTGCGCGACTTGCCGGGATCCCTGGCCGAAATCACCCGCCTGATCGCCGACACGGGAGCCAACATCGTGCAAGTCATGCACGAGCGTGTCTTTCTCGCGTCGCCGACACACAAGACACGGCTCAGCGTGGAACTCGCCACCCGCCACGCTCAACACGTCAGTCAAGTCGTGGCCGCGCTCCGCGACGCTGGATACGAAGTCGACGTCGGTTGACGCTACAGATCGCCGCCCCCCATTCGACACACGAGCGACGTGACCGCGTGCACCCCAAACTCAGATCGCGTCGAGCGCGTGCAACAAGTCGCACTCGAGATCCGATGCGTGCTCGATACCGACGCTCATTCGGATCAAACCGGGCCGTACCCCATACAGCTCGAGCTGCTCGGGGGGCACGTCGGCGTGAGTCATGCTCATCGGGTGCTCGACCAGGCTTTCCGTACCGCCGAGCGAAACGGCCAAACGAAACACTTCGAAGGCGTTGAGCACGCGGAACGCCTCGGCCTCGCCGCCGTCGACCTCGAACGCGATCAACGACCCCGGGCCAGAACACTGCCGACGATAGATTTCGTGCTGCGGATGACCTTCGACCATCAGCCCCGGATAGAACACGTTGCGAACCTTGGGGTGGGTCGACAGCAACGTCGCGATACGCCGCGCGGTTTTTGCCTGGCGTCGCATGCGAACACTCACTGTCTCGAGAGAACGGCACAGAAGCCATCCCGTGAACGGGTTGGCCACGGTACCGAGAATCGTGCGGTACAGCTTGAGTTGGTCCACGACCTGCTTGGCCCCGGTGACGACGCCCGCGATGAGGTCGCTGTGGCCACCGATGAACTTCGTCGCCGAGTAGAGGGTCAAATCCGCCCCCAAGCGCGCGGGACGTTGAAACACCGGTCCCAGCAGCGTGTTGTCCACGACGGAGTACACCGGCCGGTGATGTGCCTCAGCCAGGTTGTTGGCGAGCTGGGCAACCGCCTCGATGTCGACCAACTCGTTCGATGGATTGGCGGGTGTTTCGATGAACACCATGCGCACCCGTTCGGCCCCGATACGGTCGGCTTCTTCGCGCATGTGCTCGGCAGTTTGAGTACCAGCTCTGACGGATACCGATTCGATGCCGAACTTCGGAAGCACGTGCTCGAACAAGTAGTGTGTGCCGCCGTAGACCGGAGCGCTCGAAAGTATGACGTCGCCTGGTTTACACAGTGCCAGCAGAGAGGTCGATATCGCCGACATGCCCGATGAAAAAACTGCCCCAGCCTCGGTCCCGTCCCACGCAGCCAAACGCGATTCGAAGATCTCGATATTCGGGTTGTTCAAACGGCTGTAGATGAGCCCGGGGATCTCGCTCGGACGCTGCTCGCGGAGCCCGTAAGCGAGTTCGAAGTGGCGCTTGCCCGCCTCGGCATTCTCGAACTGAAAGGTGGATGTCAGAAACACCGGCGGTTTGACGGCCCCTTCCGACAAGAATGGGTCGTACCCAAGCCCCAGCGCCAACGTTTCGGGATTGTAGGCCTTGCCCCCTCGAGAATGCTTCCGGTCCATGATGAACAGCGTAACCTGGATCCGAGCCACGGGCACTGGAGCGTCGGACTCCACGTTGCGACGCACTCCCGCCGAATCGCCCGAATTGAGAGGCGGCGATCCTCACTCACCGACTGGCCCCACAACCGGTGACCGCCCTGCTACGAGGCAGTCCAGACGCGCCGACCTGACAGGAGCGGAACCCCGACGAACGCCGCCGGACAAAAAAGCTGCATTGGGTTCACTTCAGCGCAGACGTCCGATATAGCTCTTGCCCTGCCGGCCTTCTGCCACCGCGGGTTTCGCGCGCAGACGCCCAACCACAGAGCGGTGGCTGGCGGTACATGTGCGACGGACACCTGCCTGGTTTGCCGGCGCCCCTTCATTTGCGCCGGGACGTTCCGTCCATGAACGAACGCGGAATGATTCTCAAGCCTTTCGCACACTTCATCACTGCTTGCCGTCAGCTGTCGACGCGCGGCTGGCCGTGGACGCGCCGTTGTGTCGGCGTTTCGATGGGCTTCGGTCTGATCTGCGGAATGCTCGACGCCCTGGCGTTGCGCTGGCTCGACACGGGGAGTGCTGACGAACCCGCACCACTTCCCGCGCTTGCCTCACTAGTCAGCGGGGTCGGAGCCACGGCAGCAGCCTACGCATTGATCGGTCTGGTGTACGGCATCGTCACGGTGCCCGTGGCGCGCGCCGCAAAGGGTCGCTGGGCGGCGGCCGCAGGCATCGGTGGCCTCCTGGCGGGCGCCATGCTGGCCAACCTGGTTTCTGCCGTGCTGTGTCTGTACTCGGGGTCCTACCTCACATTTGGTGCGCTGCAGTTCACCATCAACAGCCTATCCCACGTTTCGGGTGCCGCCGTCAGCGGGCACGGAATGGCCCTCGCTGGTATCGCGGTATTTTCCCTGATCGCCTGGGCGACACTGACGTGCGCCGTCGCCGCGCGCCAGTCGCCCCGGCCCATGGGCTTCGTCAACAAGCGCTGGGTCTACGCGCCGCTGATGCTGCCATCGTTCGTCGCCGCCGTGCGCTGGGACGACTTCGACATTCCGCACTTCGAGCACGAGGTTTGGCAGGCGACCCCGGAGCTGGCGTTCTACTCGTCGCTGGACGCGGTAACCGGCCTCAGTGAGCCTGCGCCAATAGAGCGCGCGACGTCACCGGGCCCCCAACGGGCGACGGAGGTGTTGTGGGATGCCGCAGTGCACCCTCCCGACCACCCTCCCAACGTGTTGTTGGTCATGCTCGAGTCGGTTTCCACGAGATACGTCGGCTTCCTGGGCTCAAACGCGGGCGTCACGCCGCATCTGGACGAACTGGCGCGTCGCGGGCTGGTAATGCGACGAACGTGGTCGACCGCTACGCATTCGAACTACGCTCAAATGGCAGTGCTATCGTCGCTGTTTCCGCGCCGAGGCCGTGGGCTCGACACATACCGAAACCTCGACTATCCGCGTTTTCTGCTGCACGACGCCTTCTCACGACTCGGGTATGCGACGGCAACCATCTCGAGTCAGGATGAATCTTGGCAGGGGATGGCGCGCTTTCAAGACACCGGGACGCCGACTCACTACCGCGATGCGCGCTCGCACGAGGGGCCGAGACTCGACATTGGAAGTGAACGCGTCGTCCCCGACGGCGACACGACGAGCAAAGCCATCGACTGGCTGGAGCGGCTCGATGGACCATGGGCATTGTACGTCAACTACCAGTCGACCCACTTTCCCTACCGCATTCCTCCAGAAGCGGACCGCCCTTTCCAACCCGATACCCCAACACCTGAGACCTTCGACTACCTGCGCTATCCCGAGCGCGACACCCAGGCCGCGATCAACCGGTACAAGAACGCGCTGGCATACGTCGATGCGCAGATCGGGCGCCTGGCACGAGCTCTGAAAGTCGCGGGTCAACTCGATGACACCCTGTGGGTGATCACGTCCGACCACGGCGAGCTCTTTCACGAGCACGGTCTGGTAACCCACGGCCGCACGCTATTCGAGGGGGAATCTCGTGTGCCGCTGGTTCTACACTGGCCCGCCAAGATAGAACCGGCCATCAGCGATATCCCCACCTCGACGTTGAACGTCCTGCCAACACTGTTGCGCAGCATCGGTATCGCACCCCACCCGTCGCATCAGGGCTCCAGCATTCTCGAAGACGGCAAGCCTGTCGATGCGAAACGGGCGATCTTGCTCAACATTCAGGGGCTGCGAAGCGTCGAGGGAGTCGTGTGTTGGCCGCTCAAGTTGGTGCGCGACGTCGCCAGCGGTACGGTGAAGCTGTTCGACCTTCACAGCGACCCGGAGGAGAAGGTCGATCTTTCCAACGTTCGCGTCGAGCAGAGGCGCCAGCTGTTTGCGCTGCTGCGCGGAGTCATGAGCGAGCAAGACAGCTACCACCGCAACACTCGTGGGCAGATCTCCGCGCGGTTCGCTCCCCGTATCCCGCGCTGTCCAAACTGAACCGCGGCGCATCGCAACGCTGCGGCAGTGGTACGATCGCGCCCTCAGCGACCGACCGGTCCGCGGGCCCCCTTGCTCGGGTTGCGCGCACCGTGGTAGCTCGTCGCCATGGCCGCAGCCCCCGCCCGTCTCGGCGAGTTGCCAAGCGCCGAGTGGATCGCCGGACACATCGCTAGCCTCGTCGAAGGCTGGCAACTCAAAGCCAACGATTCCGCCTTTCGGCGTCGCTGCGCTGGCGAGCTCAATCGTCTACGCGTTTACTTCCGACACGTCCCGGATCGATTCGGTGCGGACGACGTCGCCAGACTCAAGGAATTGTCGAGCGCCCTTTCCGAGTGGAGCGCGCGAGCCCCGCACGCCGAGGCCGCGCGACGGGCCGACTTGCACGGTGCGCTCAGCGAGTTCTTCGGGTATGAGGCGTTTCGACCAGGCCAGGAGGCGATCATTCGCAGCGTGCTGGCCGGCAAGGACTGCGTCGGGATCATGCCTACTGGTGCTGGCAAGTCGTTGACCTATCAGCTCCCGGCACGCCTGTTGGGTGGTACGACGCTCGTCTTGTCCCCGCTGATCGCGTTGATGAAGGATCAGGTCGACGGCTTGAGCGAAAACGGCTTTTCGGCGACCGCCCTCAACTCGACGTTGGAGGGGGAAGAACGGCGACAACGCATCGCGGATCTGCGCGCAGGCAAATATGAGTTGGTCTACGCCGCACCCGAAGGTATCGAAGCCAGCGTCGGCACCGTGCTGAACGACATCGACCTGCGCCTGATCGCGGTGGATGAGGCGCACTGCATCAGCCAGTGGGGTCACGACTTTCGTCCGGCCTATCGCCGCCTCGCGGGACTCAAACGCCGCTTCCCCGACGTGCCCGTACTCGCCCTGACTGCGACGGCCACGGAAGAGGTCACCCACGACATCGTCGCGCAACTGGCGATGGACCGCGCCGAGATCTTTCGTGGATCGTTCTACCGCTCCAACTTGCACATTCACGCCTTTCGGAAGGGCAAGGATGGTGACGTCAAGGACGTGCGCAAGGCGATCTTGGGGCTGGTCCAGCAGCGACGGGACCAATCGGGTATCATCTACTGCATCTCACGCAAGAGCGCGGAGACGTTGGCATCCTATCTTCTCGATCACGGCTGCAAAGCAGGTTGCTATCACGCCGGTTTGAGCGTCGAGGATCGGGCGCGGGTGCAGAACCAATTCCGCGACGACGAGATCTCGGTCGTGTGCGCAACCATCGCTTTCGGTATGGGGATCGACAAGTCGAACGTGCGCTACGTCGTGCACCGCGACATGCCGCGCTCGATCGAAGGCTACTATCAGGAAATCGGTCGTGCTGGAAGGGACGGCCTGGCGAGCGACTGCGTGCTGTTCTACTCGTGGAACGAGGTGCGAACCTATGATCAGTTCGCCGAAGAAGTCGAAGACGACGACGTCGCTGACCGTCAGCGCGCAGCGTCGCGACAGATGTTTCGCTGGGCCGACGCCCGCGAGTGTCGCCACGCCGGATTGGTCGGCTACTTCGGCGATGAGATGTCCCCCTGCGGCGATGCCTGCGACGTGTGCGGCCGCGAAAGCGTGCTAGTCCAACCGAGACTGAGCAAGCGCGGCGGTGGCATCAGCGCCTCGCCAGTCGCAACGGACGCCAACACCGACGTACTCGACAAGCTCAGGGATCTGCGCCGGAGTCTGGCAAAGGAGCGCAGCGTGCCGGCGTACGTCATCTTCAACGACGCGACCCTGCTCGAGATGGCTCAACGCAAACCGACGACAGAGGAAGAATTGGCCCACATCCCGGGCGTAGGTCCAACGAAGCTCGAACGCTATGGCGCGCGCTTCCTGGAAGTGCTGCGCGACGCGTAGAACGGAAGTCGGCTCGCCCGACGCACGCTCACCAAAACTCCGTACCGAGCCGCAGCGAGATCTCCGACGCCGATCTGCGCACGGAAATCGTTTCGAGTTTGCTACGCCGCCGTTCACGCTCGGCGTGTAGCTCGACGTAGGGCGCCCCCCAGGGCCTTTGAGCAAGACGAAGCCGAACGAAGCCCGACAGATTATCGCGACTGTCGAAGGCCCTCTCATCCACGGTCAACTCCTCCTGAGAGCGATCGAGGCCATCCAGGGAATCGACTTCGCCGTACGTTGCCTCAACGCCCAACGAGAACGGGTCGCGCCAGAGCTCCGCACTCCAGCGCCCCGACCACCCCCACCCATAGTAGTACCCTTGCTTACGGAGAATGCTCTTGCCCCGCTCGTCACCGAGCGTTTCGCTGAACGACGGGTAGCCGAGTGAGTTCGTCGCCGAAAAGTCGGGCGTGAGTCGTGCACCCAGTCGGACTTCGAAGAGCGACGTCGGCAACTCCACCTTGAAGAACGCGCCGCCGAGATGGAGCAGCGCGTGTTGATGTTTCCAAGGACCCAAATGCACGGCTGCATACTCGAAACCAATGCCCGTTCCCAACATCATCACTCGTTCGTTACCCATGTCCTGTCGCAACCCGGCGATGACGGTATCAGCGCCGAACTGAGCTCCCCAAACGCCGTGTCCAGCGTGCCCAGCGAGCCACAGGCGTGTCCAATCGCCATCTGCAAACCACTGGCTGCCCGAGTCCGCTAGAGACTCACGCTTGATCACCTCCGACTGCAACCCCACCGTATGCCGTGTTGCACGCGCCCCCCCGCTACGCAAATCCCCTACGGCGTAGTACGCGGTACCGGCCAAACGCAGCGCTCGCGCTCTGGCGGCCTGATCGACCACGAGCTGATCATCGAACAAGCGATTGAAGGCAACCGGAAACCCCACGGTCCACGCGAGAATGTCACCCCACAACGACGAACGACGTGCGTTGAGCAGCAACCCGATCGAGTACCACGCTTCCCCAACGGCGATACCCGCGCCGGGAGTGACGAAGGCGTCGTTGTAGCTCGTGCGCTCGTTGAACTCGAGCCCATATTCCCACAGAGTGCTCGTCACCAACGAGTACGCCGCTGCTTCGGCAATCGACAATTGATTGCTTCGAGCAAACACGTAGTAGGCGCCACCGAAGAGTGGGTGGGAGACGTAGTTGACGATGAGATCGTTGTTGTCGGTCCGAACCGCATCCCAGCTGAACCGTTGACGGACGCTCAACTCGTCCCAGTCGGCCAGATTCCTGTCGATGTCGATCCAGTACCAAGCTGCTCCCCCCCCGAGGAACGCGGCCATTTCCGCCATCGAACGCCAATGCCGCCAGGTGCCGTCGTCGGCACTTTCGGACGCCTCGACGGCTGCCTCGACCGTCGCCGCTCTCGACAACCACGCGCGGGTCGGTCCGTGCTGCATGTCCGAGGGCGGTTGGATCAACGACCAGTGAGGCACCCCCAAAGTCGGCAGCGTTTGCCAACCGGCGTCGAACGTTGCGAGCTCGTCGGCCGACGCCACTCGAGGCGGCACCAACACGAAGCACCCAAGCGTCAGAAGTCGACACACCGACGCACCGCGCTGCAGCGCGGGGTTGCTACGATTCAAGCCCACGTGGACTCATCCAGGCCGCGACGCCTCCTTGCGGACACGCCAATCGCCGTCCCGCTCGGCATGCCGCCAGAAACTCGGGCGGTAGAACGTGCCATTGATCTGCACGTTCAGCGCAAGCCAGCGAATGTACGCTTCGACACCGCTACGATTTACCTTTCCCGGCGATGACCAGAACTCGTCGAGTGGCAGCTTTGAAGTGAACATCTCGTAGACGCTGCGGTCGAGGCACTTCACCGCGGTGCGATGATACAAAGACGACAATCCCACTGTGCTGTTGATTACGACGCAACCTCGAGCACTCTTGAGCAACGTCGGTAGGTGCAGGTCGTGCACATAGAAGATGCGCCCGGTCAACCCGCACCTTTCTCCAACCTGTCGCACGTAGGCCGTATAGTCACGGAAGCCCCGATCCTTTGGATGGTGTTTGAACACCAGCCAACAGTCCTTCGGGGCGTGCTTCGCGAAGGAGTCGGTGACCTCATCGATGAAATCCTTGACGTCGTCGAAGCGGGAGTTCTTGACCTGGAAGTCATCGTGCACCTGCAGCGGGGCCAAGAAGAAACCTCCGCCGTGCTCGATCATGCGCTTGGTCAAACCGGCTTCCTTGACGGAGTAGTACAGCTTGCGCCCCACGCTGAGCCACCACAAAGGCGCGTGATGCGTCGCTCGGAGATCACGGTGATGCTCGTAGTGAGGGTAGTCTTTGGAGAAGTACGTGAGGATGATCGCGTAGATGATTCCGTAGGCCGCTTCCCACCAGAACGTGTTTCCTACGGAGCGCGGCCTGCGGATCTCCGGTAACTCGAGCTGATTGTAGAACTCGGCGTCGAGCGGGATCGTGGTGTTGAAGTTCGTGCCGCCACGTTCAAACGTGATGTAGTTGGGGCGCAGGTAGCCCTCTTCGAACACGCGAACGTCGATCCCCCGCTCGTTGGCGACTTCGATTGCGGCAGCGTGGTAGCGTCGACTATCGCCGAACACGAACAGCGTATCGATGGCGTGCTCGTCGCATTGTCGTCGGACGAACTGACGCCACTCGTCGAAGCTTCCCCGAAAGCTCACCGTCGGTGCACCGGAGAAGAACCAGGCGTCGGCAGCGTTGAGATTGACCTTCAGAACGGTTGCGCCCAAACGCTGCAGCTTGCGCGCAATGATTGCGAAGAACGGACCGATCGGCCCCTGCAACAGCAACACGCGACGCCCGGCGAACTCCTCAAACACACTGCGCCTCCCGGATCATCCCCTGGACGAAGTTCGCGGCGCGACGCAGCGGGCGAGCCCCCGGCAATCGAGTCCAGTCAGACGTGTTGCGAGAGACGTCCCGTTCCGTCACGAGCCGCTCGATCGCTTGTTCTGCCGTGCAGAAATAGCCAGTCTGCGGGTCGACGTAGCGCGGGTAGAGCAACAGAGCCGCCGCGACGAGCTGATCGATGCTCAGTCGACGCGTGCGGCGAGCAACGGGTCGTTCGTCGGCGGTCAAGCCCCAACCCGCGTAGAATGGTTGGCCGTAGGTCACCACACGCAGACCGCGCAATAGGGCTTCGAACCCGACGAGCGACGTCATGGTGTGCACCTCGTCTGCATCGTCGAGGCATTGTGAGATGGGAACCTCCGTGACCACGGCATCACAGTAGCGCTCGGCGAGTGCGGGATCGACCGCGCCCGGACGGTTGCCCGCCAGCACGTCGGGGTGAGGCTTGAACAGCACGAAGGCGTCCGGGTTTCGCTCCCGCACGCCGCGCAGCAACTCGAGGTTCGTCTTGACGCCCGGGCACCCGAGTCGTACCGAGGCATCGTTCTCCACCTGCCCCGGCACCAAGATCCGCCGTCGGTTCGACGACGACCAGGGCTTGGGTAGCTCACCGACTGCCTGCGGATTGTACTTGCTCAATCCTGACCCAACCAACCACTCGCGCAGTCGCTGCGCGCGATTGAGCTCCTCGTCGGTGAATCGGTGATTCGACAACAGCGACTCGAGATCGCTCGGCGTGCTCGGATCGAAGTACATGCCGTTTCGGTCGACGACCAGTGACCATGGCGCCGTGAGATCGGAACCGAGCCCTACCGAACGGATGAAACCGTCCTCCATGCGCTCGAGCGAAACCCCGTGAGCACGACACAGCTGCCTCACGGCGGGGCTGTCCTTGTACCCCCACGACAGTGCCCGAGCGTTGCCGTCGAAGCCATCGCGTTCCGCCCGAGCCGCGGACCAGCAGTAGCGCACGTCGCCCTCGGGTGACTGCAGGAAAGGCCGAGTGTTCGCTCGCTTCCACCACCAGAATCCGAAGCAGTAGACCCGACCGCGATTGGCGTCGAATTGTCGATTCTGCAGTTCGAAGTGGCTCAGGACGTCCTCGACGTCACAGCGCCGCCCCGTGATCGGATGGACGTACCGGGGATACAGGAGCAACGCCGCCGCCACGAGTTCAGTCAGGCTCCTCGGCACACCGCGCCGCGGCACGGTCGCACGATCGTCGGTCAGGCCCCAGCCGGCATAGAACGGTGTGCCAAAACACACGACTGGCTTCCCGTGCAGCAGAGCCTCGAACCCCAGTTGGGAGGTGCCGACGTGAACCTTGTCCGCGCGTTCGATCAACGTGTGAGGGTTGATGGGTTCGCTGACCAGGACACAACCCGCCGCAAACCCGCGGCCCCGCGCAGCCGACTCGAGCGCTCCGGGGTGGCTTCGGCGCGCCGCGGGATGTGTTTTGACCACGACGGGCAAGTCCGGATTCTCCCGCCGGGCTGCCTCGATCATCTCCGCGAACACATTTGCCCCCGCGCCGACACGCACGGACGTGTCGCGGCTGAGTTGATCGACGACCAACACGTAACGTTCTGGCAAGCGGCTCAGAACTGCCGCCGGCTCGCGTGGAGAGTAGTTGTACTTCGAGAGCTTGCTGGCCACGATGCGCTCCGCGACGCGGCTCGCACGCTGGAGCAGTTGCGAGTCCGTGATCCCCTGCGCGACGAGAAGTTCGAGGCGCGACGGCGTTCTGGCGTCGTAGTAGATCCCGTACGGATCGATCACCAAGGAGGCCGGTGGTTGGCGACGACCGGTATGACAAGAGCGTAGAAAGCCGTCTTCCAGTCGAACGAATGGCAGATTGGCCCGCTCCGCGAAGCGTCGCGCCCGGCGAGTCGTCGGTCGATGCCCCCACCCGACGACGTAGTCGATCTCGGAAACTCGCGCGAAGCTGGGCCGATGGACGACCCGCTCAGCCCCCAGGAACGTCTCGAGCCCCCGCAACCGGCTGATGCCCGAAGAAAACACCGCGGCAGTGCCAGACAACAGCTCCTCGAGCGGTTGCTCTTGGACCATCGCCATTACTCCTCAACCGCGAGTCGGCTCGGAGCCGCCGCACCTTGCGCCGAGCCGCGTTGCCGCAACCACGCCTCCACGCGACGCAGGTCGTCTGGAGTGTCGACTCCGTGCTCGGGCACCTGCTCCAGCACGTCGACCAGAATGCCCACCCCGAGCCTGAGCGCGCGAAGCTGCTCCAACGACTCGGCTGACTCGAACTCGTCGCTCGGCGCGTCGGTGATGCGCAGCAACGTCTCGACGCGATAGCCGTACAGCCCGATGTGCCGGAGGAACGTCGTCCCAGTGGGCAACTGGGCAGGTCGAGCGGGCAACGCCCCCCACGCGTCTCGCACCCAAGGAATGGGCGCCCGACTGAAGTACATGGCTCGACCATCCCGAGCCGCAACGACCTTGACGACGTTGGGGTTGAACAGCGTTTGCACGTCGCTGATCGGCGCAGCGAGTGTCGCCATTCCCGCTTCGGGGCGAGAGGCCAGCAGATGGGCGAGCTTTCGCACCGCACCAGCGCCGAGCAGTGGCTCGTCCCCTTGCAGATTGATGACAATCGTCTCGGGGGGCCAGCCTTGGCCGCGCGCCACTTCGGCGATTCGATCGGTGCCAGAAGTGTGTTCGGCAGAGGTCATCACGACGTCACCGCCGAACGCTCGGACCGCGTCGACGATGCGCTGGTCGTCGGTGGCGACCAGCACCCCCGCAGCCCCCGCCTCGTGTGCGTTGTCGACGACGTGTTGGATCATCGGCTTGCCGGCAAGAGTCAACAACGGCTTGCCCGGCAGACGCGACGAAGCGAAGCGAGCCGGCACGACGACTCGAAACCCAGCAGAGGCAGAGGCGTCCGTCATTGGCGGACCGAATCCTCCAAGTACGGTCGCGCCTTGACGACCTCGTCGATCGCGCGCAGCTGGCCCAACAGGTCGCGCATCAACGACAGGGGCCACATGTTCGGGCCGTCACTCGGAGCCGCGTCCGGATTGGGGTGAGTCTCCATGAACACGCCAGCAACGCCAGCGGCCACGGCGGCTCGAGCCAACACCGGTACCATTTCCCGCTGCCCCCCGGAGCTGCTTCCTTGCCCCCCCGGTTGTTGCACCGAATGAGTCGCGTCGAAGACCACGGGGCAGCCGGTGGCTCTCATGGTCGCCAACCCGCGCATGTCGGAGATCAGCGTGTTGTATCCGAACGACACGCCGCGTTCGCACAGCATGATGTTCTCGTTACCGACGTCTCGGCATTTCTGCACGACGTTACCCATGTCCCAGGGCGCTTGGAACTGACCCTTCTTGATGTTCACGGGCTTGCCAGCTCGAGCAACTCGTTGGATGAAATTCGTCTGCCTCACCAAGAACGCCGGGGTCTGCAGGACATCCACCACCGAGGCCACCTCGTCGATGGGAGTGTCTTCATGCACGTCGGTCAGCACCAGGACTCCCAGCTGACGCTTGATCTCGCCGAGGATTTTCAGCCCCGCTTCCATGCCTGGCCCGCGGAAGGATGCCGCGCTCGTCCGGTTGGCCTTGTCGAAGCTCGACTTGAAGACGAACGGACAGTTGAATTCGGTCGTGATCGCTTGCAGTTGCCCGGCGATGTCGATCATCAGGGCCTGGTCCTCGATGACGCAGGGGCCCGCGATCAGAAACATCGGCAGATTGTTGGCGACCTCGTTGTTCCCAAGTTTCATCATCCGTACCTTTGCTCTGCCGATTGTAGCCCAACGCCACGCGGCGGTTAAAGGGCGATGATTACAGCTGCAGCGACCGCAACCTGGTAGATGATCTGGGTAACGTCTGCAACGTTCTGCAGGACCTTCGTGTCGACCCGGGGCGCCACCAGGATCTCGTCACCCGGTCCGATGGGAGCGTCGAGATCTCCGATCACCACTTCAGCGTTCGGCTTGAGAATGATCACGCGATCTTGGTCCGCCCGATCCGTGTATCCGCCACTCGCCTCGACGTAGTCTTCGGCAACCATATCGGGCGTGTACATGACGGCCTGAGCCATCAAGACCTCACCCGAGACTCGAACGACGTTCGTCCGGCTCGGAATGACGATGGTATCGCCGTCCTCGAGCACCAGGTTCTGCTGCACGCCATCGAGACTGGTCACGACCCTACCCAGTGGCTGAATCAAGTGTGCTCGCTCGACGAATTTCCTGGTGAGCTCGGCCTCTTTGACCCGAATGTCCGATTCGCCGTTGGAGCTCGACAGCGCCAGCAACGCGCTGCGTTCCAGACGGAACAAGCTGTCTTCGATGGAATCCTTTTGCGCCTGCACGACGCTGGATCGACGAATGTGGACGGCCTTGGTGTCCGCCAGCGTCGGGTTGATCGGGATGTGGTCCAGAACATCCACCAGGCGCGCTCCACGCCGTACGCTGAGCAGTGTGGGACCCTGCACCTCGCCCTCCAACTTCACCAGTACCGTGGCAGCCCGCAGGTCGTCGCGCAGGGTGATGCTGTCGCCCGCCTGGAGCGGAAACGACGCGAAGTTCGCGAGGGAGAGCGTGTGATTGAAGGGCACGCCATTTCGAATCCCGTTCACCGTCACCTGAGTGGCGCGGGCCGAACCGGGCACGACCGCCAACGCATCGCCGCCAGTCACCTTGCCGGGGCGAAACTCGAGCAGGGCACGCGTGGCGACGTTGCCCGCCAACTCCACGACGGGTCCACGTTGGCGAACCAACACGGTGTCCCCCTCCTGAAACTGCTGCGGCGGGAGCTTGCCCTCGAGCAAGAACGCGTACAAGTCCACCTGCCCGACGACCTGCCCATCGCGCAGGATGTCAATCGACCGATAACTGCCGAGGTTGGGATCGATCCCCCCCGCCTGCTCGAGAAACGCCAGCACGGAGTCCGACGGGATACCTGCGTAGTGACCGGGCCGACGCACGCCGCCGGTAACGTACACACCCACGGGCTTGGCGGTGATCAGGTTCGTGTAGACGTTGAAGAACCGGGTGTAGACCTTGCGCACGCCGTTTTCGACCGCGTGAGTCAGATCTTTGTTCTTCACGCCTTCGAGGTGGATCGGACCGATTTCCGGGAGGAAAATGTTGCCTTGACCATCGACGACGAACACCTCGTTGATGTTCACCGCGCCCCAGGTGTACACCGCCACGTGATCTCCGGGCATGATCTCGTAGTTGGCGTTCAAGCCGTCTTCGCGAGCGCGAGCGAAACTCCCTTCGAACAGTGAGCTACCAAAAGGTCTCACCTCCTCGGGGGCGGTGGGCTTCGGCGGCTTCGGTTTCGGCGGCTCGTCGTCGTCGTCGGGAACCGCGACCCTCGACTTTTGCTGCTTGAGGAGCGCTCTATCGACCCCCGGCGGTAGACCAACCTGGGCGAAGCTCGAGATTCCGAGCAGCAGCAGACTCGAGCTCAGCGCCAGCGCGACGGCGGCCCGAACAAGCGGTGACCGACGCGAGAGCAAGCCGACACAACAGCCCACGGAACGGGACAAACCAAGGAAAGCAAAGGACACGTTCAAATCCGAGCGTGTTCACGCACAGCCGCGAGCAACAGTGAGCCGATGCCCATGATGGCCAAGGCGAGGACGAACACGGTGAGAATCCCCAACCCGCGTCGAGGGTATGTCGCTTCGTCGGGGGTGGAAGGCTCGGCGATGCGAGCCAGATAGCGATGTTGGCGCCCCGCGTCGGCGCGCGCGACCTCGAGCGAGGTCAACGCCGAATGGTAAGCGCTCTGAGCGAATTCTTTCTCGATCATCGCTTCCTCGAAGGTCGCGATGCTTGCGTTCAGCCCCGACTCCCCCTTGGGGTTGACCAGCCGCCGACTCTCGCCGGCGATCTGCCCGGCAAGCGATGCAGCTTGCTGCTTCAGCGCAATGACCTTCGGGGCCGTGGGCGCCATGTACGAGCGAGCCTGTGCCAACTCCGCCTGCACCTTGGCCAATTCGGCCTTCAACTGCCCGCGAATGGACAGTGATTCCTGCGCGGACTCAGCCGGGTTGAACTCGGCGTGCTCGCCCTGCAACTCCAGCACGTGTTGGCGAGCTTTCGCGAGGCGTTTCTCCGCCACGTCCAACTCGGCCTGGGCAAACTGGATTTGGTCCGCGCGGGCGCGCTCGGAGAGTTGGTTGACCATCTCCTCGCTGGACGCGAGAATCGCTTCGGCGAATTCGCTCGCACGCTTTGGGGAGAATGCCTTGACACGCAGCGTGGTAACGCCGGACGTCACGTCGTGTTCGACGTGCACGCGTTTGAGGTAGTACTGGTAGGCGTCTTCCGTGCTCGAATCCGCCGACAGGCGCGCCAACCAATCCCGCGAGACGTCTTTGTAGTCGGAGATGAACTGGTGGTCCCGATCCAACCGCGCCAGCATGTCCCGAGACAGGATGTAGTCGCGAACCGCCAGAGTATCCCTGGCCGCGGCAGTCGGCGCTCCGACCAGCAGCATTTCGAGCCCCACGCTAGGGCGTGAGTCCGCCGACTGAACGGTGAAGAGCGACGTCGATTCGTACAGGTCGCTCGCGACCCAACCGTAGTACGCGGTGGCGAGAGCGGTGGGCAACAGCACACCGACCGCCAGTTTGATCGCGAACCGGACGGCCCGTGCCCGACGAACCAACTTCGCGGACATCGCGTGGGCGGCGGTCGGCGCCATCACTGCCGGTCCCGTCGGGGCCGCAATCGTATCCGGCTCCCCTTTGTCGCCCTCGTTCGACGGGCCCTGACCCTTCGCGGACGCTGGCTTGCCCTGGTTCGGCGTGGGCTTGTCTTTGCTCGGGGGCTTGTCTTTGCCGGCCTTCTTCTCACCCGCGGGCTTGGGCGCTTGCCGGGAAGCGTCGCCCACGACCGGCGCCACCTTTTCGACGGGTGCCGCCGCGGGTTTGGCTTTCGCCTTGTCTTTCGGGGGCAGCTTGTCCTTCGGTGCAGTCTCTTTGGGGGCGGCGTCTTGCGGTGCACTTTCCTTCGCCGGGGCCGCTTTTGCGTCGACCTTGCCGACGCCGGGCGGCGGTTGAACCTCGGCTGCCGCGCCCCTCTTGACGGGGGCGACGCTCGATGGGCTTCCCTTGCCGGAAGCGGCGGGCGCCTTGTCCTCGACGGGACTCGGCGGGGGCAGTTTTGCTGCAGGCTCGGACATGGCTTCAGACCTGATAGTGCTTGGTAGCTTCCTTGATCGACTCGTACATGCGCAGCGTTCCACCCTCCAAGATCGCGCAGGTCGAGCAGTATTCGCGAATGGTCTTCATGTTGTGGGAGACCATGATCACGGCCGATCGCTCTCGCCGCGTTGCAAACGCCTTCCGGCATTTCTTCTGGAAACTCGCGTCACCAACGGCGGTCACCTCATCAACCAAATAGTAGTCGAACTCGATGGCCATGCTTAAACCAAAGGCCAGCCGCGCCCTCATACCAGAAGAATAGGTGCGAACCGGCATATAGAAGTAGCTGCCGAGTTCCGCAAAATCCTCGGTGAATCCGACCACGGCGTCGACGTCTTCACCGTGAATGCGCGCAACGAACCGGCTGTTTTCCTCCCCAGAGAGCGACCCGTTGAAACCGCCCGCGAATCCAATGGGCCAGGACAACCGGGCGCGCCGAATGACCTCCCCGCTGTCCGGCAATTCCGCTCCGGACAGGATGCGCAGCAGAGTCGACTTGCCCGCCCCGTTGCCACCCAAGATCCCGACGCTCTTGAGCGCGGGGAACGTCACGTTCACGTCGTTGAGAACGACGTTCGGTCCGCGGGGCGTCTTGAACGCCTTGCACACGTTGCGCAGCTCAATCACGACGCCCCCGCGACGCAGAAGCCTCCGCGCAGAGCGCCGAGCAGGACTCGAACGCGTCGGTCAATTGGCTCCCTCTCCAGGGGGTGTTCCAAATACATCGGGGACGAACTCCCATCGGTCTCCCGCTCGACAAGCGAGGCGCTGACGTCGTGTCGTGCCGTCGGCGCTGCTGAAGGCCACGCCGCGACATTGTCGACCACTCGCGGCCGCGTAGGCCTTCTGGGGGACGGCAATGAGCCCACCGACCCGCACCTTCACGTCTGGGGCCAGGTCGTCGAGCCGCTGAAGAACGCGGGCCTCGTCTCCGGACACGGTCGGCCGAGCCGATTCACCGTTCTGTCCAGCCATTTCGGACGGGTCGTGCGCGGATGCTGACCGCCCACAACCCGTCACCAAGCAGAGAATCGAGACCAGCGATCTAACGCTGGTTAAAGATCTCAACAATTCCGCATACTTTTCCACTGTCATCCACCACGGTCAGCGCGCTGAGCTTCAGCCGTATCATACGCTCCTCGGCCTCCGCCAACATTGCGTCTTGGTGGATGGTAACTGGGCTGGTGCTCATGATCGTTTTGACGGGCTGATCCAACAGATTCGGCAACCGTTGCATTCCTCGACGCAGATCTCCATCCGTAACGATTCCGGCGAGTTGTCCATCCGGCCTCACCACGATTAGGACCCCGCGCTGCCCCTGCGTCATGATCAGCAACGATTCGCCGATACTGCGTTCCGGGTCGACGATGGGTAAGCGCTGCGAGTGCATCGCGTCCTTGACGCGAGTCAACAGGCGACGACCGAGCGAGCCCCCGGGGTGGAAGCGCGCAAAGTCGGTTGGCTGGAAGTCGCGCGCGCGCATCAGTGAAACAGCCAGTGCGTCGCCCATGGCGAGCGCCGCCAACGTCGAGTTGGTCGGCGCGAGATTGTGCGGACATGCTTCACGGTCGACTGAGATGTCGAGGGACGCGGTTACCATTCGCCCGATCGACGACGATTCCTTACCGAGCAAACCGATGATCGGCACGTCCAGACGCTGAAGGTGAGGCATCAACCGCTTGATCTCGTCCGTCTCGCCGCTGTGAGAGATCAACATCACGGTGTCCTTGGGAGTCACCATGCCGAGGTCGCCGTGCAGTGCGTCTGCCGGGTGAATGAAGAAGCTCGGTGTACCGGTGGATGCGAAAGTCGCCGCCAATTTCTGAGCAATCAATCCAGACTTGCCCATACCGGACACGACAACATGACCACGGGTGGACAACAGCAGATCCACGACCCGCGAGTAGTTTCCGTTAATCCGATCAGCCAAAGCCGCAATCGCCTGCGATTGCAGAAGGAAGACCTCTTTGGCTTCCTGAGCAATCGTCTGCTTCTTGTCGTCCACGAAAGCCATCACTTCGCTCCTCCAGTCGAAAACGACACGACGGGGGCGATGCCCGCGCGCCTTGCGGTGTGCATCGACGCAGATTCGCGTCCTGCGGTCTCGAAACGACGGCCGAACCGGACATCGGTGTAGGTCACGTCGCCACGCGACGCTGTGGTCTGTGCGCGCGCGATCCGCGGCACAGTGGCGAGTGACGCAGGACGGCCACTTCCACCAGCTAACATGGGTGATTGCATCTGGATTCCCCGATGTAAAAGCAAGCCATTCAAGTAATAGGTTTGGATAAGAGCGGGCTCTTGCACGCGCTTGCTCAGCGCGACGGAGCCATTCACTTCAAGTACGGCCTAGCGAAGCAAATCTATTCAGGCCGTTCACGTGAAACTAGCATATCCACTCGGACTGCGACAGAACCCGGGTGATTTCGAGGCTACGGTAACAGCGGCCGTCCACTGTCAGTGATCGCTAGGATCCCAGGGGTAGGACCCGAATGTCGTGGTGCAAATCGAGACGTCGCTGACGAAGCGAGTGGTTCGCTTCCAAAGGCCTTCGGGGTGACCTCCCGTGGTCTGCCGTAGGGCATTTCACGCCAATCGACGTAACGCGGTGTTGCCCGACCTGAAACAGTTCGTTCAGCACCTCGAGGCAAACCCGACGAGTGAAACAGCCCCCGACCCGAGCCCGTGCAGGCCAACGACGAGCCGACTGACCTCACCTGCTGTTGCGGCCGACTGACATGCTCTCGGCGGCGGCTTCGACGCCCCGCACACCGCGCGTCGTTCAGAAGCGACCGCTCGCCATCAGTAATGCGGAGCGACCGTCGGTGCGGAGCGACGCCACAACCTCTTCGTCGTCGGAATCGAAGAACAGGTAAGTCGTGAGCGCTGCGCCGAGCACGGCCCCAGCCGTGAGCCCGGTGCTAATCCACGACATCGTCACGGCGTCATCGTGCTTGGTCTGCTTCTGGTCGTGGCTGACGTCCGGCGTGTTGACGCTGTCGAAGTCGCTACGGCGATCCAAAGCGAAGACTCCCGTCAACACGGCTGCACCGGTCAGCACCAACGTGGCTCCCCCGGCCACGTAGGTGGCCGTGCTGATCCCACCCTCCCGCACCTGAGTGGAAGCGTCATCCGCCACGCGGTCCGGTTCATTCGTCGGCTCGGGTTCACCCGAGGCGTGAGCACCGGGCACGGCGATCGGACCGGGATCGGCTACCGGGACGGCAACCAAGTCGACACTGACCACCTCGGTAGCGCCGGATGCCACGGTGACACGCTGTTGGCTGGGCGTGTAACCGTCCCGGCTCACCTGCAGGTCGTGCTCCCCGGGATCCAAAGGGATGGCCAGCCCGACCATCGCCGACGCAATGGCTTTGCCATCGAGCTCCACGGAGGCGTCCTGAGGAGTCACCGCGAGCTGGACGTGACCGATCTTCGCTTGGATCTGGGTCAACTCGCGTTCGGCATCGCGCTGGACACCACGCATCTGTTCGGTGTCGTCGAGCTCGGCTGTGAGGATGGTTCGATACTCTTCACTCGCCTCGACGAAACGGCCGAGGCCGACCAACGCGCGGGCTCGGCCGAGCCTCAAGGTCGGGAAATCGAACAACTGCAAAGCGCGGTCGAAAGAATCCAGGGCCTTTTCGTAGTCGGAAGCTTGAAGAGCCTCGAGGCCGGAAACCCCCAGGGTACGGGCTGCCGCCTTGGCCTCAGGGCTCGGTGACTGCGCCGACTGTGCCCAAGCAGAACTGCCGAAGGTCAGAATTGTCAGCAGGGCCAGCAGGATTGCGAAACGACGCATGCTCTCCTCCATGCAGGGTATTGGGCCGAAGTGCCCGAGCTTTCCAGGGCACAGCAGTCTGCCGTTCGCGACGCAACCATGTCGAGTCAAAACCCCAGCTGCCGTTCGAGCGACTGGCGTGTCGTCGCGGGTCGAGCCCTGGTCTCCGGCGGTGGTCGGGCTGCTGCCGGGGTTTGCGGCGACCGATTCACACGCGGCGATGGAGCCGTTCGCGGTTGGGGAGCGCTTGCAGCAGGCTCGACTGGCGAAGGCGGCACCTGCCGCTGCGGCGCACCAGCGGGCGCCGATTGACTGGGTGGCGGCGTCACATGCACCGACGGGGCTTCATCGGGACGTTCGTCGGCCGAAACGCGGGCGGGCACTTCGGGCTGCGACGCTTCGGGTTGGAACGCTTCAGATGGCGTCTCGGTGCTCGCCCAAGCACTGGGTAGCGTCTCGGAACTCAGTGCAGCGTCGGGTCCCTGCTCATCACCGATCAAGCGCAGACCACCCACGGCAAGCGCCGCGAGAACCCCGATCGCTCCCAGAACGACGCCGAAGCTTCGCAGTGCAACCGCAGCGGAGCCGCCGCTTCGGGCGCGCGGCTGCGAGCTCACGGGTTCGACCGTGGACGGACGCTGAGCGGCCGGGGCAAATGCCTCCATCGGAGCTGTCCCCGACGAAGAAGGCCTCGCGGCAGCCGTATCGAGCGGTGCTCCCGGCGTGAACGGCGCTTCGGAAACCTCCGTTCCCGGCAACGTCGGTGCGCCGCTCGCGTTACTGGAAGGTCCGCCCCGGTTCACCTCATCACCTGAAGCGAAGTCTCGGGGTGGTACTGGCATCGGAGCAGTAGGCCCAACGCCGGGCGCCACGCCGGGCGCGCGTGCGTCCACGGTCGGACCGGACTGGAATGCCGACCCACAGACTCGCAGCGCGACGGCGAGTTCGGACGCACTGCCAAATCGGGATCTGGGGTCGCGAGCCATGGCCCGACTCCACCACGCCTCCATGCTTTGCGGCAGGTGGGGCCCCAACGAACACAAAGGAGGGATCGGCGCGGTGAGGATCTTCACGAACAGTTCACCGATCCCCGACGCGTCGAACACGACCTTGCCAGTCAGACACTCCGCGACGATCACGGCCAGAGACCACAGATCGGATCGATGGTCGACCTC
This sequence comes from Deltaproteobacteria bacterium, assembly GCA_003235365.1. Taxonomy (GTDB): domain Bacteria; phylum Myxococcota_A; class Polyangia; order Polyangiales; family Polyangiaceae; genus SZUA-265. The sequence continues at coordinate 9,753 of QJWJ01000135.1, read as the reverse complement.
CTTGGATCCGGAAGCCTGTTCGGGGCTCATGTACTGGGGCGTCCCAATCACCATCCCCGTTGCGGTCTGAACGGTGCCCATCGAATCGAGCTGACGTGCGACACCGAAGTCGAGCACCTTGACGAACAGATCCTTGCCCGAACACAACCAGAGATTGTCCGGCTTCAGGTCGCGATGAACGACACCCAAGGCATGCGCTCGATCGAGCACTTCCGCGACTTGTTGGGTCAACTTCAATACCGCAGCAAAGGGCAGCACGCCCTTCGAATCCAGGCGATCTCCCAGGGTTTCGCCTTCCAGCAACTCCATCGCGATGTACAGGCTGCCTTGCCACTCTCCGACACCGAAGATGGTGATCGCGTGAGGCGAACGGATGTTGCTCGCGACACGAGCCTCGCGCATGAACCGGGCCCGAAGGTGCTGCTCGGAGGCGAACCGCTCCGCGATGAACTTCAATGCGCACGGCGCGTCCAGCTGGGTGTCTGAGGCGGCCCACACGGAACCCATTGCCCCGCTGCCAATCTCGCGGATCAGCTCGTAGCGACCGTCAATCAGAGCGTTGGGAGTGGGCGTGAACATTCTTCAACCACAGACTTGGACGGTCGCGCCTTCAGCCGTGTAAGCGAGGATGCAACTCGTTCCACCGTAAGGGGCGCAATCGATGTCGCCGTAGCAGGTGGGGACACAGGCAGCGTACCCGTCGAACACGATGCACGAGTCGTTGGCCTCCGACCAGTAGTTGAAACCACAGTCCAGACTGTTGCTGCACTCGTCGTAGCAGTACCCCAACGGCGTACAGAAGCCGCTGTCGCAATCGGAGTTGCCGCCGCAAGGATTCGACCCAGGGATGGGCCCAGACAGGTCGTCGGGGCTGACACAGAGGCGGGCACCGGCCACGTTCCCCTCGGCGTCGCCGACCACGTCGAAGTGGCACACTTCGTCGACTTCACACGATTCGTCGCCAAAGCAGCCATACTTGGTACACACCGAACCCGAGCTCGGCAGTGACAAACACAACGTCGACGGACCGCAACATTGAACGTCGTCGCTGCAGGCCTCGTGGACGTCCGAGCAGGACGGCACAGGGGGCTCTTCGACGGGATCCACGGGGCCGGTAGGGGTCGGGGGGATCGTAGGAGGCCCGGGGTCCCCCGCGTCGGCCTGCTGGGCGGGCTCCGACGGCTGCGTCGGAGTGTCCGTCGGGTCGGGCGTGACGGGTCGGGGATCGGGCGTGTCGTCGTCCGATGGCGCCGCGGGGCCCGAGTCTTGCCCGTCACTCGGCGCGGTGATGGGCCGCGCTGGGCTGGGCTTCGACCCGCCGACCGAGCTCTTTTCTGGCCCATCTTCGACGACCTCGTCGACGGGAGCGAGAATCACACACCCCTGAACCCACAGGCCCAGAGCCAGCGTGCCTGCGCGCTTCATGCCCCCGAGCGTCTCATGAGCTCCCGATTCGGGCAATACTCTGCGCCGCGAAGGAGCCGGCCGTAGGAGCAACGCGTGGGCGGTCGCCTGCCGAAAGGGAACGGTGCTCCCCTCAGTCATACGGGCCGCGAAACGGTCATGGGGTTGGTGGCACACCGGCGTCGGCAAGTTCGGGCTCGGGGCACTCGTCACCGGTATGGCCCGGCTCCCCTTCGGGAATCTTGCACGAGTGAACCGCGACGACACGAACGCGGGGGTTGTAGACCACCTTGCGGCGTTCGGTGTCGCTCTTGCCGTCACGCGTCTTGATGGTGCGCGACACCTCGACACTGAACCCTTTGGACCCGCGCTTGCGAACCTTCGCTTCTTCGGGTTGCAAGCTGTCGTCGACTTCGTACTCCAGCTTCGGATCGACCAAGTCGAACCGCTGGGACGTCTCGGTACGCACCACACGCCCCTCGTTGTCTCCGTAGAGCTTCACGCGAATGTACGTCGAGCCGTACTCGGTCTTGATCAACAACCCAGAAGCGGTGTCGTTGCGGAAGATCAGATCCGGCTTCGGGAACGAGAGCGTCGCTTCGTGCCCCAGTGGGTAGCGTGAAAAGTAGTAGCTATGGGCTTGACGCTCGATGATCTCGTAGCCGCCGAGTAACACGGCGTTGAACAGTGTGGTGGCGAACTGACTGATGCCGCCGCCGTAGGTATCACTCATTTCCCCGTGGACGATGGTCGGAGCGGCGACGAAACCGCGGCGTGGTCCGCGCGGACCAACGTGTTCGTTGACGGAGAATGTTTCCCCCGGGAGCACGACCACGCCATCGAGCAGGTCCGCGATGCGGTGAATGTTTTGCACTCGCGGTCTACAGCAGGGATGACTCGTAGTGAACTGCGAAACCAAGCCGCGAACGTTGAGCGTCTGTGCCAGCTCCGTGGAGATCCGCGGAGCATCCCCCTCGGTGATCTGCACGGTCGCGCGTCGCGATGACGACTGCCCGGCGGCGAGCAGCGCACGGGCGGCCGACTCCGTATCCAACCGGGTTTGAACGCGACCCGGCACGATGGATATCTTGCCGCGATTGTCGACGACGAACTTGGCGTCGAGCGCGGGCCGTTCGAAGCGTTCGCGCACCTTGGCCAGCAACTCCTCCAGCACCGTGTGGTCCAGTCCGAGCTGCAACCGGGCGGGGTCCTCTGGATCGGCAGAGGTGTACAGCGCGCGTCCCAGACGTTCCGGCTCGAGAATCTGCACGGCACTGGTCGTGGACGCCGCCTGTGAATGCCCGTCGGCGTCCGCCTCGCCCGGTGGGAGCAGTCGCTCCGGCACCTCGACCGTCACGGCGATCGGCGCGAGCAGCATTTGCTTGGCAGCGGTCTCGACGCGCGCCAACTCGGCGTTCGTGGTCGCCGGCTGCACCTGCGACAGAGCAACCGCGACCGGCTCTGCGTCGCCATTCTGTAGCGCTTGGCGGATCTGTTCGATCGCTCGCTGCGAATCAATCACCTGCCCGGGACGCGGCTCGGTACGGCGCAATGCACCATCGCGGAACTCGAGCTTCGCCTCCCGCGGCTCGACGAGCAGGGCACGTTCGAACCCAGCCAGCACGTCCTGCACCCGGCGTTCGTCGAGATGCACTTGCGCGCTGACCTGCAGGGGCGCTCCGAGACGGCGGACCCTCCAAGCCAGTTGCTCGAACCACGACCCACGCCGGCCTTGCTGCAAGATGTCGTCGACCAGTGCCGCCTGGTCCAACGCCGCGTCGAACTCGAACGCCGAGACCGGCAGCGTGACCCCATCGACGTCGAGGCGAACCACACGCTGCGACAGCTCGTTTTGCAGTGCGGCAACGCGCTTCTGCAACGCGTCGCGCGAATAGCCCGCCACGAGTTCCCCTTCGAGTGCCACACCCGGCATCACGTGACCGTCCAGGTGCACGCGCTCCGACGTCACGGCCGTGGCAACCAACAGCACGGGGCACAGAACCAGCAGCGTCAGGTCGCGAACGGACCACGGCCCTCGAAAGCCGACGATCCAACGACCGCCGACACGGAGCACGCGCCGAGTTGCAGCCAGGGCAGCCTGGGACGGATTCACCGCAGCGCCTTACTGCGACGGGGCCCATCCAGCAACCGGGTCGGTGCGGGCCGAGAATCCGCCCATCGTTGCCGGAGTAATCACGACCGGTTGCGTCGGCTTGCGTCGGAGCGCCGTGCGCCTGGCGGCGACTGGTGAAACAAGCGGAAATCGTTCATGTACTTGCAGTCGAAGACGATCCACAGGATGCTCGTGCCGTGCGCAGAGCGAGCCACGGGTGGCGTTCGTCACTGTTTTTCGGAGTCACGCTCCTCGGGGCCGCGTGTTCGAGCGAGGGCGTAGCCCCCAGCGCAGGCGCATCGTCGCTCCCCGCTGGAACCAGCATCACAGGCGTGACGCCGGGCCCCATACAATCTCCGCCCGTATCGGTCGGAATCGTCACCAATGCCACTTGCGGCAATGGACGCCTCGAGCCCGGTGAAAACTGCGACGACGGCAATCGGCTCGAAGGGGACGGCTGCTCGGCGTGCTGCGACGAGGAGATCGTCGGGGTCCCCTCGCGCCGCTGCGCCGAGGCGCCTGCGACTTGTGGAAACGGGCGCATCGACGTCGGAGAGGTCTGCGACGACGGCAACGCCATACGCGGTGACGGTTGTTCGAACCTGTGCAACTTCGTAGAGCCAGGGTTCGAGTGCCTCGTCCCCGCAGAGCCGTGTCGGTTGCTGGCCGCGTGCGGCGACGGCGTCGTCTCGCCCGGTGAGGCCTGCGAGCCCTCACTGATGCCCACCGGGTGCAGTCTCGATTGCCAGATCGCCAGACACTTCACGTGCGCGTCCGGTGCGTGCAGCTACATCGCCACTTGCGGCAACGGGTTACGCGAAGGCTACGAGACCTGCGACGACGGCAACCGATTCGGCGGCGACGGGTGTTCGGCAGTGTGCGCTGTCGAGGAGGGCTGGCACTGCCTCACACCGGGCTCGCCCTGCATGCGTCCTTGCGCCTCGCTCGACTCACCCACGGCAGTGCCATCGACCGGTGCGCCCGCGGATCCCACGCCGCTGGGGAAGGCAACGGCACCAACGCCGGGTGGAGTGAAACCCACGTTCATGGCGGCAGGTGTTCTCGAGGCCGACGCCGGCGCAGCGCCGCCAGCGGACACGGACGCGGGCGCACCTCGTGGCGATGCTTCGGCACCGAGCGGCGACGACGACGCCGCGGCGCCGACACCGCCGGCCGACGCCGCGGGCCCCGCGCCATTACAATGCCTGGACCTCGACGACGCGGAGCCGTTCTGCGGCGATGGTCGCGTCGACCCCGGCGAAGACTGCGACAACGGCGTCAACGCCGATCCCTACTACTGGGAAGACGACGACTGTGCGCCCGGCTGTCGATGGCCGGCGTATTGCGGCGACGGTCAAACGGATCTGGCCTACCAGGAAGAGTGCGACCCGGGCGACGAGCCCGACGACGAGTACGGCTGTACCCACGACTGCACCCTCGGGGCGCACTGCGGCGACGGCATCTTGCAGCCCCAATTCGAGGCGTGCGACGACGGCAACGTCCTCAACGGTGACGACTGTCGGTCGAATTGTGCGCTTCCGACGAGTACGGCTCGCTGAAGCGTGAGCACGGTCCAATTCGGGATTGCTGCCGACCCTGCCGCTCGGATCGAGTTTTGGTTTGGGGGATGTAAGGCGAGGTCCGTCATCAGTCATCCCATCACGTGGTCCGAAGCTCGTTGTGCGTCCCGGCGACATCGACGACACTGCCAGCAATGGCCAAAGTCCTGCAGAAGAAGTGCCCCACGTGCGGCGCTCCCCTCCCGCTGAAGAAAGGCGTCAGTGACGTCACCTGCACGTACTGCGGCAACGCCATCCACATCGAGTGGAACAAGAGCGCCCCGGCCCAAGTCGATCCCCGGACGCTGTACGTCGCTCCAACCAGTAGTGCTGCGCCGCTGATCATCGGCATCGCGGTGACGATGTTGATCGCTGCGGGCAGTGCCGTGGCCATCTTCGTCGCCGGGCCCGCCAAGCAGGTTCAGGAACAAGTACAGCAAGCCATGGCCGCCGTTCCCCGCATCGGAGGCGAAGCCGAGGTCACGCAGTTTCCAGCGACCTGCGCGATGAACCAGAAGCTCACCATCAAAGGGCAGAAGTTCAAGGGCAAGGGCCCGCTCATCGTCGGAGCGATCAACTGCAAGATCGAGATCGTCGACAGCAACCTCGAGTCGGACGTCATCGTGGAGGCCAAGAACCTGACCGAAGTCACCGTGGTCCGAAGCCAGCTGAACGGCTCCAAGGCAGCGGTCCAGATGGACATGAACGCCAAACTGTTCGTCAAAGAGAAGTCCAAGCTCGTCGGCGGGGAGTCGGCGGTGGTTTCTGGCGTCAACGGCGAAGTGCGTCTCGACGACTCGGAGGTCGAGGGCAAAGAGTCGGCGATTCGCGGTGCAGTCAACTTTCACCTGGTGGCGGCGGGCTCCAAACTGCGGGGCAAGGAAGCCGCCCTCGTCGGTGACAGCAACCTGAACGTCGAGCTACGCGACTCGGAGCTGATCGGCGAGCGCGTGGCGCTCGCTGCCGAGGGCAACCTCGAGTTGCAGATGCGCGGGGGTACGATCCGCGCGACCGAAGCCGCGGTGCGTGCCGACAGCTACAACCCGCACCTCAAACTCAGTCACGGAGCCAAGCTCGTCGCAAAAGAGACCGCCTTGGAAACCGAAGGCAATCTCGAGCTGAGCATGGACGGCGCGAGCATCGAAGGCGGCGAAGTCGGTGTTTCGAGTGGAGTGAACGCCAAGCTCGACCTGCGAGGCAAGTCGAGCATCAAGGGCAAGAAGGCCGCGGTCAAGCTCACCACCAACTCCGTCGTCAAGCTCCGCGACTCCAAACTGGAAGCCAGTGAACTGGGGCTCTGTGCCGGAATCAACGGCGAGCTCGAAGCCCGCAATTCGACCATCAGCGGCAGCCCGGCGATCAGCTACCGCCGAAAGCCCAGGAAGTTCGAAATCGACGACAAGTCGACGGTCAGCGGCAAACCCGACTTCAGCTCGAAGAGCTGCGGCAACTGAATGGGCGAGCCCACGAGGGCACGATTGTCGGGCGGTCTTTCGAACCCCCGTTGAGTGCGGTTTCACACCGCTCGACTTCACGCTGCTGAGTCGCTCGCGACGAACTCAGCTCTTGCGCCAGACCAGCGTGACGTCCGCCTTCCCCGAGGAGCCACGCACTCGAATGAAGTCGACCGGATTGGGGGTCTTCAGCGTCGCTTCTGCCGCGACCTGGCGGCGCCAACTCACGACGGCGAGGTCGTCGAGACGCGCGATGGCTTTCCCCTCGTGGGGCGGCTCGTGAAAAATGAACAGGCGCAGCGCGTGTGGGTTGGCGGTCAGCGCGTCGACGCTGGGGTCGTCTTCAGCCATCCGGAGTTCTTCGCTGAACGGCTCCCAATCGTAGCTGCCCGCCGGATGCTGCCACACCGTCTCTCTGTCGAACTGTCGGTCGCCGACGCTGGCGTAGTACTGTGCTTCGATCCACAGCGCCCCGGCGTTGTCACCGGCGACGTAGCCCACGAGGGACAAGTCCTTGTTGGGTTGGCCCAGCGCTTCGCCGAGAACTCGAACGCGGTTGCGAAATGGGATGACCGAATTGCTTTGGTTGCCGGCGTCTCGCACCGAGCACAAGGAAACGGCGCCACGGTACGGCGCGCTGAGACACGGGAAGCTCGAGCCCCCCGTCACGTCCCAGCGCGATAGCTCGAACTGGTCGTCGTCGACATCCCAATCCTCGAAGTCCCCATGGCCGAGTAGGTCCTCGCCCCACTGAAACGTCGCGCCGTCGACGCGCGCCGAAGCCAACGACTCCCCGCTGCGGCGCTGCCCGCGCAGATCGACGATGCCCACCCCCGCCTGGTCGAGCTCGACGCTCAGCGTCTGTTCCCGTTCACCCGACACACCTCCCACCGTGTCCGTCGCGGCCACCAGCGCCAGACCATTGGCATTGCGAACCGCCGCCTCCACCGACACCTCGCCGATGCGCCGAACCAGGTACTCGGCAAGATCGCCTACCACCGGGCGCGGCGTGTAGTCTTCGAGGTACATGGGGCGCCCCACGGCCCGCAGCACGCGCGCCCCTTCCATGTCGACTTGCGCCATCAAGCCGAGCATCGTCTCGAGCCGCGCCTGGTCGAAGCACAGATTGCCCAGGCTGTGGGCGATCAACACGCCGTCCTCGAAACCAAAGCCCTGGGCGACGTGCGGGTGGTGCGCAATCACCAAGGCGGCGCCGCTGGCCACCGTGAGTGACATGCGATTGCTCGCGAATTGGCTCGGCTCGAACGTGTACTCCTGCCCCGTGTGGAGTTGAACGATCGGAATGCGACCCGCGTCGACTTCGGCGGTGATTGTCTCAGTCACGCGCTCGTCGTCGCGCAGATCGGCGGCGCCCCCTTTCGGCGGATCCGCCGTGGCGACGTACAACGGCGGGTTCTGGCTGCCGCTGACGGACGTCATCGAGATCAACGAAAAGGGCTGACCGGCGATTTCCATCCGATGCGGGGCAAACGCTTGCTCGACCGTCAATCCGGCGCCACTGGTCGCAATCCCACGTTCGTCCAACGCCTGCAACGTATCGCTCACGCCGTCCGTCAGGTAGTCGAAGACGTGATTGTTGCCCAACGCGACGTACTGCACGCCCAACCACGGAAACACAGCGAGCGATTCGGGTAAGGAGAAGAACGAGTACTGCTTGTCCGTGTGGTACTCGCTGGGACTGGCCGTCACCGGGGTCTCGAGATTGACGGAGCCGAAGTCCACGCTCCGAAACAGGTCCCGCACGTGTGCCATGGCCCGACGCGTTCCCGGCAACGGGTTGGCGGCATCGATCAGTGCCGTCGGGTCCGAGTCTGGAACGGACAGCTTGTCGGCCAGCTCCTCGGGGTCGATGAAGCGCCGACCAAAGGACGTGTCACCGCCAAACAGCAGTCGCGTTCGCCCCGGAGCGCTCTGCAGCAACTGGACGTCATCAACTTCGGCTTCGGGCTCACTGACGGGGCGAGCTAGATGTACGTAGACGAGCTCCTCTCGATAACCCGAAGCAGTGATTCGAAGCAAGGCATTGCGCCGAGTGACCGCCTCGAATTCGAAAGCTCCGTCGGCATCGGCGACGCGCTGCTCGTTCCCCAGCTGCAACCTGGCTCCGCCAACCGCACTTCCGAGTTCGTCGACCACGCGACCGCTCAACGCGATCGGCGTCATGGCAAACAACAGCCGCGCCGCGACTTCGCCCTCGAACAGTGCGTTGTCGGCGTCCTGCTCGCCGCCAACGGCGGTGACTGACTCGTCCAGTAGCCGATCCCCCGCATCTTCCGGCAGAGGATCTGTCGCAGCTTCGGACTGGTCGTCCCCGCCCTTCGACGGCACGGCAACGCCCAACTCATCAGGCGGCCGTTCGCAGCTACACGCGGGCAGCCACATCAGCAGCAGAGCGAGCGAAGCGCGCGACACCATCTGCTGATGAGCGTAGCACCCGACGGCGCTGCCGCTTCACGGCGCCCGCACAGAACGGGACCGTCAGTTCGACGTAAGCTCCAGGCGGAAGTGCGCTCACGCACGCGGTGCGAAACGCTGCAGACCCGACATCGTCGCCCCGACAACGTCGACTTGCAGCAACGCCCCTGCAACACGACCGCGCCGAAGGGGCTGGATTCACCTGGCCGACGCTACTCGAAGCAGTCGGCGAGGGCGTCGTCGAACTCGGCGCTGCAGCCCTCGGGATCTGACTCACAATCACAGGAGGTGACATCGGCCGAGGCCGACGTACAGCCAGCGAGTGCCAGGCTCGTGCACGTCGTAAGACAGGCGGCCCCACACTCCGTGGTCGGGTCACACAACGATGAGCATCGAGATGCGGCGTTCTGGATCTCCGCGCTACTGACATCCGGCGCGCCGGGCGCGACCGTGTCGTTGACATCGTCGTTGACATCGTCGTTGTCGATGGGCTGTCCATCGTCGTTGGTCACGTCACCGCCGCCCGGCGTGGGCAGAGCTTGCCCGTGGTCGTGGGCGGCGTACTCGGTGTTGCTCACCGCGTGCTGGGCGTAGTTCGGAGTGCTCTGGTCAGCGCGCGCCGCGCCACCACGCACGGCCTGCTGCACGGTGTCGCCGCCTTGCATCACGTTTTGATCAGCAAGCGGCAACGACTGATTGTCACGGAAATCAGAGTAGTGCGCGACACCAGGACCGTCACCAGAACAGGAAACCACCATCGACGCAGCGAGCCCGAGCAACGTCACCC
>QJWJ01000458.1 GCA_003235365.1 Deltaproteobacteria bacterium | reverse complement strand
CTCACGGTACCCAGTCGAGGGCGAACGGCTGATCTGTCTACGCAACGAGCGCAAGCTGGGGTTGCTCAACGGCGGTATGTGGACCACGGTCTCGTGCAAGCCTGGCAAGAGGCCGCAGTCCGCATTGAAGCTCACTGTCGCCGACGAGTCGGACGCCAAGCGCAGGAAGGATGTAGCGGTTCCTCCGCAGTTCTTCGAGGGCATGGAGCACACACTCGACTGGGAATCGCGACGCGGCGGGCAAGAGTTCACCTTCGGCCACGCCATCACGGTCCACAAGTCGCAGGGCTCCCAGTTCGACAACGTCTTGCTGTTCGACGAGTCCGCGGCGTTTCGTGAAGACGCGCGGCGCTGGCTCTACACAGGAATCACTCGCGCTGCAGAGCGCATCACGATTGTGAAGGGATAAGATGAGCGGCTCTGTCCACATCTGCGAAACCTGCCTGAGCACAGCCCTCGTGCTCTCGCTCGTCGTCCCCGGTGACGAGTGCCGGTTGTGTGGGCTCAAACCGGACCCGAAGGCGTTGAGCCGGAAGGATGTCCGGGCGTTGGTCAGAGAAGCCAAGCTGAAAGGGAAGTCTACTGAGCAGAGATGAGGGTTCAGGCCGGAATCACCCTCGGTCCACCAGAGGCGAAAGCGAGGCCTCAGTCCTCGCTAGGCACACAGTGCCAGTTCCGCCCGCTCCAAGGCGGAAAACACCTGACCCAACCGCTCTGAACCCTCTTTTCTGCTCAGAAGGAGAACCATGAAACAAGCAGGCACCATCAAAGTCGAGATAGTCCCGGACGGCGACGGGGCACGCGTGTATGCCAGGCTTCGCGCGATGCGTGGGTCACTCCCGCTCGCGCTGAACTTTGCGTTCCGTGACGTGTTCCCCGAGGCCATGGCTCAGCTGGAGTCAGCGCTCAACGGCGAGCGCGGCGACGCCAAGTGGCAGGGCAGTGTGCGCAAGCGCCTGCGGCACCATTGGAACGCTCAGCTGCAATCGAGGCTTGCCTTCGCCTCGCGCACGAAAGGCCAGGGCAAGAAGTCCAGCGCCAAGCCGCCAGACCCAACAGTGTTCGAACCCACGCTTGACACGCTTTGCAGCGAGACCAGTGATCACATCGTTTCCCGATTCTCGGGTGAACACTTTCGCGACCTGATGGCTGGGCGGGCTGGCGTGCCAACGTTCAAGGGTGGAGGGAAGTCCTTCTTCGCGGAAGGGCGTGCAGTCTCGTTGTCCGGCACGCTTTCGACGCTTCGCATGCGCTTTCCGCTGTGGGGCTCCGGCAAGAAAGCCACACCGTTCAAGGTGTTCACCGAAGGCAACGCGGCACGAGCAACGATGCGGCAGCTGCTCCTATCGAGTGGCGACCGTGAGAACGTGATCGAACTCGAACGACGCGTGCGACGGAAGGAATCTCGTGAGCAAGCGGAATTCGAGCTGGAGCAACTCGGCGCCATCAAGATGGGGCGCGTCGGGATCAGCTACGACGAGAACCGTCAGAAGTGGTTCGCCCTCATCTCGTGGACGCGCCATGCTCCCGAAGGCTACAAGGAGGGCCAGGCAGCTGCGCTTCACCTCGGTTGCCAAGTGTTCCTACAGGCGGCCACAGAGAAAGGTGAGCTATGGCAGCGACCGGGCTTCGACATTCTCGCGGCACGAGCACGGTTCCACGGCGCACGCTGGCGCCTCTCGAAGTGCAAGCGGTCCTTCGGCAAGGGTTCCCGCGGACATGGCAAGAAGCGTCGGGAACTCCCGTTCACCAAGCTTTCAGAACGCGAATCTCAGTGGGTGAAGAACTGGATCCGCACCATGGCCAGCGATCTCATCAAGTGGTGTCTGCTCCACGGCGTGTCGGACCTGTACCTCGAAGACCTCAGCGGGATCCGCGACACCTTCGAGAAGGAAACCGAAGGAGACGCCCCCGAGCCGCTGAAACGCATGATCCACCAGTGGCCGTACTACGAAACGCAACAGGCTATCGAGCGACAAGCGGCCGAGTTCGGCGTGCGGTGCCACAAGACGGCGCAAGCAATCTCCACCCACCGCTGCCCAAGTTGTGGCCACACCGATCCGGAGAACGTCACGTTCACCAATATGCTCTCACACGACGAAGTGCGCGTGCTGAACGGTATGCTATTCAAACGCGTGGACAAGCGCGCGTGGTTCTCGTGCACCGCTTGCAAGCATCGCGGCTCGGCAGACGTCGTCAGCTGCATGAACCACCTCGCCCTGGTTGGGCGTGACCATTCATTCGGCGCCATGCAAGAGGCGTCCAAGAAACGAAAGGGTATTCAACGGAAGAAGGTTGCGAGTGCTGCCAATGGCATTGGAGTTGGAAGCGATGCTGCGGAGTAGGCGCTCGCAAAGCAGTTTGCAAGACGTCGGGATCGTTGCTGTGCGTGAACTACTGGGCAAAGTCGATCCGTGGACGGTCAGGTGTTTGGAGGCAAGTGCACCGGCGGCCGCGACGCGCGGCTGGTAGGGCAAAGTCGATCCGTGGACGGTCAGGTGTTTGGAGGTAGACGCCGGAGGTCTCACTGGTGCTCATTTGGTGGCAAAGTCGACCCGTGGACTGTCAGGTGTTTGGAGGCAAGAGCTCTAGCGGCGTCTTTTGAGTGCTTGCGCGGCAAAGTCGATCCGTGGACGGTCAGGTGTTTGGAGACCCCCCAAGTCGTGATCCGCGGCTTCTTCATGTTGGGCAAAGTCGATCCGTGGACTGTCAGGTGTTTGGAGAAGTCGGTCGTGCAGCAATTCTAGTGGTGTCTTGAGGGCAAAGTCGATACGTGGACGGTCAGGAAGTCCAGTAGGCGATCCGCTATCGGTTAAGGTGTTTGGAGTTGGTCAGGTGTTTGGAATAGTTGAGTTGGAGCCTCAGAAAAACCAAAGCAGGAGAACCACATGTCACTAGTGAAGTACAACGAAGCAGTAACCCACGCCAGGCAGCTACTCACGAATTGGCTAGACGCAGGCGTCCAGCTCTTCCTGGCGCTGCGTGAGATCGAAACCAGCGGCGACTGGCAGAACGGCGAGCACGCCAATTTCCAGGACTTCCTAACTGCTGTGTTCCCGAATCACGTCGTATCGTTCGATCGCTACTACAACGTGATCAACGCGATCAACGTGTACGGGAAGGAACGCGTGGCAGACCTCGGTGTCGAGTGCTGCCATGCCCTGCTGCACCCCAAGGTCACGAATGACGAGGCCGCCCGAACACGCGTCACCGCGGCGATTGACCAGTACATTGCCACCAACAAGGCCCCGCCCCCGCGCGCGGAAGTGCAACGCATCGTGCGCGGTGAGGTGCAAGAGCCTTCGCCGCTGTCGCGTTCGTCCCTAGCGATTCGCCGCACCAGTGAGCAACAGGAAACCATCGCGCGCCTGCGGGACGAGGTGGCAACCCTGCGCAAAGAGAACAAGGCACTGAAGCGAAAACTGCAGCGCCTGGAGAAGCCGGCGGAAGCGGCGGAGTAATAGATCGGATGATGAATCTGACAGAGCGCGCTGCACGCGAACAACTGCAACGCGATGGGGTTGAACTGCTCAAGCTGATCGGTGCCGAGTTGCGCAAGCAGACGGACGCCAATGTCAGCGTCAGACCGAAACGGCTGAAGGTATGCTTGCTGCCAAAAGACAACGGGCAGCTGACCATCGGCGGGAAGGGCGTACCGCTGTTGATTGGTGAGCAGTACGTTCAGAGCTGTCACATGGTTGGGTGCTTGCAGGTCAGCGTTGCTGGCATTCGAGACGAGAACACTTGCAAAAGCGTGGTGAGCGCCCGCACGTGGACCCAGAACTACCGCACGCGTGACAAGAACTACGGGTTCAGCCCCAAGTCGATCGCGGCGTACTGCCTCAAGTGGCTAGAGCTACGCGCGGCCCAAGACGTCGCGGAAGCTATGACCAAAGCGCGCCTAGACAAGGCCGACGCCAAGGCCGACGCGGCGCTCGAACAGTGGCAGAAGGTACTCGCGACGATGACCGTCCCAAAGGGCGTGGAGGCGACGGCGACGCCCCAGGGCATCCGGCTGAAAATGACCGTCGACGCAAAACGGGCCCAGGCTGTTTTTGCGGCCCTGGGTGGCCACGGATAGCCTGCATTCTGATCACGCGCCTCGCGAGCTGCCAAGCCCCGCCCAGGGGCGGGAACCTGTCGTTTTGGCGCGGGGCCCCGCGTGAGCATGCGGCCCAGCGTTCGGTTCGTCTTTTGGTGTCCAGATCTTTTTTCTCAACCCACGTCGCTTTTATGTGGACGCAGGGCCCTGCGTGACTATGCTGACTCTCATGAACGCCGCAGCAAACATCGCCTCCGAAATCGAAGCCATCCTGACCGAGGAAGATCACGCCTACTTCGATGAGACCTTCGACACCGCCAAGGGCCGACGCGAGTGGCTACGGGACATCGTCACCGACCGCGTGGGCGAAATCTGCGCGGACGCCGACGAACTGGACGAGGCGCTCTGCCAGGCGGTTCACGCGGAGCTGACGAGCCGCGGGTTCGACGGTAAGCTCAAGGCCCGCGCAAAGGCGAGCGCGGCGGCCTACGAGGCGAATCCCTGGAGCTGAGCAGACCCGCTCAAGCCACGCCCGGACCTCACCAGAGGCCGGGCTTTTGGGGTGTCAGCCGGGAGACGCAAACAGCCCGCCTCGGGGAGCCGGAGCAAAGCAGGCCTAGCCGGAGTTCAGCGAAAACGAACCTAGTCGGAGTCGGACGACATGCGGACCTAGCCAGCCCAGCGACAATGGGCCCCAGCCCCGTACCTTCCAGGTCGGGGCTTTCTGGGTAGGAGGACCCTGACCATGCCTGAGCAAATCACGACCGAGCAAATCACTGAGACGCACTGGATCCTGCGCTGCGGCGCGCGCATTGCGCACATCTCGCGCGACGCGGGGCGCTTCTTCGTTGCGACCGGGGCGCTGGGCTACTTCGCGAGCTACGCCGAGGCGCTGGAAGCTATTGCCACGCTGTGGGGGGTGTCGCTGTGAGCGCGCTGGGCAACGAACTGCTTTCCGACGTCTTGTGCTCTGCGTGGGACGGTGGGATCACGTATTGGGCGCGCATCGACACGGCAAACCCGCCGCCTGACGCCGATTGCAACTTCGAGCACGACTACCCGCTGCATGGCGGATCTTGGATCCTGCTCGACACCGAGGAGGACCAACTGGTAACATTCGACCGTCAGTCAGTTGACCGTGCTTGCGAAGTGATGCCCCGCGTCGCCCCACACCAGTGGGCCAACCTGGTCGCCAATGACGGCCAGTGGGACGCCCGAACCGCTGACATCTTCGTGCAATGCGGCCTCTTTGGTGAGGTCGTCTACGCCTAATCCCCCAACCGGGGCCCGCACTGGCGGCAACCAGCCGAGCCCCTCGACCACAGGAGAGTGATTCCCATGGCAAACGCAACCCTATCAAGACTCGGCGTAGTGGACCAGGTCCGCCTCGCTACCAACCCCCGCAACCGGCTCGCGTCGACCATCGGCGGCCTGCTGGGCGCTGTCGTCCCGATCATGACCTACTGGATCGCGCACTACGAACACACCGGAGAACTCCGCTCGATCCACACTGCGCTGGTCGCGGGTGGCCTGGCCTATTCGGCGCCGACGGTGTTCCAGTGGGCCCACCGGGCCCTGCAGAGCCGCCTGAAGGCCGCCGGCTTCGTGGTGCTCGTGGAGGGCGTCATGCTCGCCAGCGGGACGCCGTGGCTCACCCTGCTGGGCCTCGCGGTGCTGGTCGCGATCAACGCCACGGCGACCGGGTGCAACCTGGCGACCGAGGCCCGGCCCCAGCGCAAGCCATGGGCCAAGGCCGCACCGCGGAGCGGTCGCCGACTGAAGGCCGTCGCGTGATCCCCAAATCCACCCATTGCCGACCCAGGGCGCCCTCTGTGGCGCCTCAGCCGGCGTTGTTTGAATGCAGGCTATCTTTACGCAGGGCCCCGCGTAGTGGGTCAGACAGGAGCAACGAGTGACACGACACGTGATCGAGTGGCGAGACCCGCCCAATGGGCACGAGTACCGCCCATCCCGCGAAGAGGCCGAGGCGTTGGTCCGCGAGCGCTTCAATGGGCGCGAGTTGGAGCTCAACGATTGGGGCCAGTTCTGGGATCCCGCACGAGAGACTGTGGTGGCCTACATCGGCGCGAGGCCATCCAACAGCGGAGCGACGCCAACGCTCCCCAGGGTTCGGTTCTACGTGTCCTCAAAGGCTGAGGTGGAGCTGCTGGACAGGGCCGCCAAGGCCGCGGGCTACAGCAACCGGTCCGAGTGCGCGAATGCGGCGAATGCCGTGCTGCGCAGGGGGCGAAAGTGACCCCCACGCTCGTGCTCACGGACTAGACACCCGGAATCACGGCGCTATTGTTGGGCAACGGAACGCGCGTGAACGAACCACCGCAGCGAGGGCCGCTCAGGCCATGTCGGCTAGGTCGGGCAGGACCATGTAGTGCGTTGGCTTGTCGGTCATGCCCGTGCTCGCGGGCTCCACTAGGCTAACCCGCGCCCTCTGGCCTCGGTAGTGGCCTGTTTTCAACTGGCCCCTGGTCCAGTCGCCTAGGGATGGCTACCCTGGCGGGATGAAAGACCCCGCTGGCATCCCCGCACTGCAAGACGCCATCCGCCATCTGCACGGGCTAGAGTCGACCTGGCTAGAGTCCGTGCCCGTCCACGAAGAGCACGATGGCAAGACGGTCTGGGCGGGGCATGTCCAGGTGTTCGAAGTCGACCACCCTGCTGCCACTCGCTGCTACGCGTGGAGCCACGAGAGCGGGCCTGGGGGGCGCCGGAAGTTCCACGCCGTGCTTGGGGCTGGGCCGGTGACGGGGCCCGTGGAGGCGGTCAGGGCGGCGGTGTTGAGTGCGGCGAGGCGGGCGGCGAACTAAAAAAAGGAAGACGGCCCGAAGCGCTGAGCTTGGGCCGTCTTTGAGTTTTGCGCTAGATCACGCTATTTTTTGAGCTGGATGCGCATTGTTACGGATACCTCCAGGCGCTGCATTGGTTGCCTTGCCCTGAAGCGTCTGGAGCGCTAGCTTGTGACCGTCCCTCCCAACATTTATGGACCGCCCGCTCGATCAACGAACAGG
>QJWJ01000333.1 GCA_003235365.1 Deltaproteobacteria bacterium | reverse complement strand
CACTTCGGCAATCGCCAACACCGTGTCTAGCCCAATCAGATCGGCCAGACGCAATGGGCCCATCGGGTGGGCGAGCCCGAGATGAATGGCCTGGTCGATGTCAGTGACCGATGCCACTCCTTCCGACAACGTGAAACAGGCTTCGTTCAACATCGGGATCAAGATACGGTTGACGATGAAACCAGGACTGTCGAGGCTCGTGACGACGGTCTTGCCCAGTTTCTCCGCAAATCCACTCAGCAGCTCGTGGGTTTCGTCCGAGGTCGAGAGGCCGCGGATCAGTTCGACCAGTCTCATGATCGGGACCGGGTTCATGAAGTGAACGCCTTCGACCCGCGTCGGGCGCGTCGTCGCTGCCGCCAGCCGGGTGATTGAAATCGACGAGGTGTTCGAGCACAGCAAGGCTTCGGGAGGTGCTGTCCGGTCCAGTTCGGCAAACAGCCCGAGTTTGAGGTCTACGTTCTCGGTGGCGGCCTCGATGATGATTTGGGCTTCGGCCGTGCCTTCTCCCACCAGCTGGGGACTCAGCCGCTCCGTGTTCGAAGCAGAGGCTTCGGCGCTCAGTTTCCCTCGCGCCACTCGTTTCGCCCACTGTTGTTCGATGAACTGCTGCGCGTCCTGAGCGCGCTCGAGTTCCACATCGCACAGTGCAACGGCGTAACCCGCTTCGGCTGCGACCTGCGCAATGCCACGGCCCATCTGTCCAGCGCCGATGATGGCGACCTTGCTCACGTCCTGTAACTGCATGGGGTGAATGTAGCGTGCTGCGTCGAGGAATCACCACCGAAAGCGGCGGCTTTTCGACGGGGGTGCGATGCCTCGCCCGGGTCGAGGTCCACGCGCTGTTCGACGCGACGCGCCGCTGCGACGTGAGTGCAAGGGCACGAGCTCCGCCGGAACGACTTGATGGGCGAGCACGATTGTCGGGGCGCGGCGTCGTGCGCCACTCAGGCGGTTGGCTTGCCCCGATGTGTGGTTGTGCGGCGCGTGATGCGGGCCAGTCAAGTGCTATCGCAATCGATGCCGTCGCTGCCGGTCGCCATTTCGACGTGGGCGTTTCGGATCCGCGCGGTGGTCGCCACGTGGTCGTTTCTCCGCGGGTATCGCCGGGGCGCGACCTCCCACCGCTCCCCAAGCGGGTGCCGCTGTGCCATGACGCGCACATGAGCGACCTGCTCGCAGCGCGGCTGCAGATGGCCATCTCTCTCGGCTTTCACATCCTGTTCGCCGTGGCTGGTATGGCGATGCCGCTGCTGATGGTCATTGCTGAAGCTTGCTACTTGCGCACTGGCAAAGAACTCTACCGGCAACTCGCTCAGCGGTGGGCGAAAGGTACGGCAATCCTGTTCGCGGTTGGGGCAGTCAGCGGGACCGTGCTCAGTTTCGAGCTCGGCCTGTTGTGGCCGCGTTTCATGCAAGAGGCTGGACCGCTGATCGGCATGCCTTTCAGCATGGAGGGTTTTGCTTTTTTTCTCGAAGCGATCGCGATCGGCATCTATCTCTACGGCTGGGACCGCGTCTCGCCGCGGGTTCACCTGGCAAGTGGCGTGGTCGTTGCACTCAGCGGCTTGCTGTCGGGCGTGTTCGTCGTGGCGGTCAACGCGTGGATGAACACGCCTCGCGGCTTCGAACTGACGCCCCAGGGCACGTTTGCGAACGTCGATCTCGTCGCCGCGTTCTTCACCCCCGCGTTTCCGACCCAGGCAACCCACATGGCGATTGCTGCATATTCGAGCGTTTCTTTCGCAGTGCTCGGCATCCACGCCTGGAGTTTGCTGAGACAGCCCGGCAGCGAGTTTCACCGCGCAGCGCTTCGGGTCGTGCTGCCCGTCGCGCTCATCTCGGCGCCCATGCAGGCACTGTCGGGCGATTTCGCTGCAAAGCATCTCGCCGAGCATCAGCCGCTCAAGTTGGCGGCTGCTGAAGGGTTGTTCGAGACACGGACCGCCGCGCCGCTGGTCATCGGTGGGCTGCCCGACATCGATGCCAAAGAAGTGCGGTGGGGCATACACGTACCGAAAATGCTCAGCGTGTTGGCACACGGCGATCCGGAAGCGAGGGTCGTTGGGCTCGATTCCGCGCCGCCAGAGGTGTGGCCGCCGGTCGTGCCGGTGCATGTTGCGTTTCAAGTGATGGTAGGCTGTGGTGCCATGATGCTCGGTGTTGCGGCTTGGGCGGGCATCGGCCTGATCCGTCGGCGGCCGCTGCATGGTGAACGACGGTTTCTTCGGGCTGCGGTCTTGGTCGCACCGCTCGGTTTGGTGGCGGTCGAGGCGGGGTGGATGGTGACGGAACTCGGCAGGCAGCCGTGGATCATCTTCGAGGTGTTGCGCGTTGCCGACGCGGTGACACCCATGGGTGGCCTGTGGGTTGGGCTCGTGGTGAGCGTCGTCGCCTACGCCGCGCTCGGCGTGGTTGTCGTAGTGATGCTGTCTCGCTACGTCCTGCGTGCGCCGCCAGCAGCGCAGTTGCTGGCGTCAGGTGACCACTCCGATTTACGAAGGGAGCCCGCACCGTGATCTGGGCCGAGGTGCTGTGGGGTGCGATGGGGCTCGGGTTGGTGGTGTATGCGATCACTGGCGGGGCCGATCTGGGCGCCGGCACGTGGAGCGTGCTGGCCAGTGGCCAGCGCAGGGCGGAACAGCGGCGCGCGGTCATGGACGCCATCGCACCCATTTGGGAAGCCAATCACGTTTGGTTGATCTTCGTCATCGTCGTCATGTTCTCGGCGTTTTCTCGAGGTTTTGCGGCGTTGTGCATCGCTCTGCACGTTCCCATTGCGCTCTCGCTGCTCGGCATCGTGCTGCGTGGCGCGGCGTACGTGTTTCATGCTTACGGCATACAGAGTCAGTTCTCCAAAGAGCAATGGAGCCACGTCTTTGCCTGGTCCAGTTGTCTGACTCCGTTGCTCCTCGGTACGGTCGTCGGGGCGGTGTCGACCTCACAGATCCGCTGGCGTGACGGCCACGTGCTCAGCGGGTACCTATCGGGGTGGACAACACCGTTTGCGATTTTGGTCGGCTTGTTCTCGCTGTCGTTGTTTGCGCTGTTGTCGGCTACGTACCTTGCGGCAGAGACTCGAGGCGAACTGTCGCGCGACTTTCAGAAGCGGGCGTTGGTGTCCGAGTGGATCGCGGGAGCCTTGGCGCTGGCGGTCTTCATGCGGGCTGCGCACGACGCGCCAGATCTGTACGAGAATCTGAGTCGCTCGTCATGGACGTGGCCGATCCAATTGGCGACTGCGGCGACAGCCATGGCTGCCGTGTGGAGTTTGCAGACGCGTCGTGTGCGCCTGGCGCGCGTGTGCGTGGCCGGCCAGGTGGGGTTGGTGGTCGTCGGCTGGGGGGCAGCCATGGATCAACACTTCATTCTGCCCGACCTCAGCCTCGAAGGAGCGACGACCAACCCCGAGGTTCTCCCGGCATTGACCGCGGTGTTGGGCGCGGGCTCGTTGCTCCTCGGTCCGGCGTTGTTCTTCCTTTATCACGTGTTCAAGCGCCCCCCGGCGGACACGTCGCGGCGTGATTGACTCGCGCAGGCGCGAGCTGTATCAGCCGGCGGGTGAAGGCGTACGTCCTCGGTCAATCGGCTCGTTCTTCGACTCGACCGTCGGCGTGTCGCGCGAAACGCGGTCGCGCCTTACCGTGCACCGGCCCATCGTTGTCCCAGGGCCAGCCGCCGAACTGCGTGCGGCGGTAGTCGTCGAACGCCTGCTGCAACTCTGCGCGAGTATTCATCACGAACGGACCGTAGTGGGCGACTGGTTCGCCAATGGGCTGTCCTTGCAGTAGCAGCAATTCCACTTCCCGGTCACCTGCCACGAGCGGCGCCGGAGTGTCGCCTCGAAGCAGCACTCCTCGAGGCGAGTCGTAGTGGTGCGACCCGACCTGCAGCGCATCTCCGGCGAAGAAGTAGAGCATCCGCCCCGTCGCAGCGCTCGCCGCTGGGGGGAGCGTCCAGCTCGCGCCCGCTTGCATGCGAATGCACCAAATCGCCACGTCGGCCTCGCTGCGCGATGCCCACGAATTGGGCGGCGCGGGCGGCGACGTTCCAGAATCCAACGCTCCGGCGACGAGCGTCACTCGGGTTTGCCGCTGCTTGTCGTCGGTGAACGTCAGTGTCGGGATCTGGTCATTCCAGAGCATGCTGAAGTAGGGACTGACCATCTTGTCCCGGCCTGGTAGGTTCAGCCAAATCTGAAACAACTCCAACGGGTTGGGCCCATCCGAGTCGAGTAGCGGGAACATTTCGGAGTGCACGATGCCCGACCCGGCGGTCAGCCACTGCACGTCCCCGCGGCCGAAGCGCGCCGCGGCGCCCAGCGAATCGGAATGGTCGATGAGCCCGCGGCGCACGATCGTGACGGTCTCGAAGCCCCGATGAGGGTGCTGAGGAAAGCCCGGCACGACGTCGCCATGGTACATCCGCCAACCGTCCACACCTTCGAAGTCTTGCCCGATCTGGCGTCCCGCGAGCGACGCGGCCGGGCCGAGCTTCTCGTTGCCCGCCGGGTACTGGTCGTCGTGGTGGACACAGAACAGGAACGGGTCGACGGTCGGCCATTGAAAGCCGAGCGGGGCGGTATCGAGAACGACGTCGGTCACCGAGGCAGTGTAGGGTCCAACTCGTCTCGACGAAACCCCCGGATGTTCGCGTTGATGTTTGGCGACCTGAGCCGGCCCCGGAGGTTGGAGTTCAAGTCTCGTTCTGGCGCACACTTTGTCTTCGAATGCCCGGTACACACCACCACAAACCAATCGGCTACCATTGGCGGGTGGACCGCGTGCTCGTTGCACTCGACAAGTTCAAGGACGCCTTGTCCGCCGAACGCGCTTGCGAAGTTGCGGCGACCGTCGTTGCTCGGAAGTTTCCGCACGCCGTGGTCCAGCGCTGCCCGCTGACGGACGGGGGCGATGGCTTCTGCCCGACGATCGTCGAAGCCGTCCGGCGCCGCTACCCCGGGCAGTTCGGCATCGCGCACGTGACGACGCACGCTGTCGCTGGTCCCCTCGGGCAGCCACGCGATGCGCCGCTGGGATTCGTTGCCGCGGAGGCTCTTCCAGGTTCGGTTCGTTCGCTGATAGGTGCTCAGTCGGGACTGATCGCGGTCGTCGAGATGGCCACGGCCAGCGGGTTACAGTGGCTGCCGTTCGAGCAGCGCGACCCTTGGTCGACGACGTCGTTCGGCACCGGGGAGCTTCTGCGACTTGCAGCGGCCGGTGCGAACGCCGTGTTGCTAGGTGTCGGGGGGAGTGCGACCCACGACTTGGGCTTGGGCGCGCTTCAGGCGCTCGGGCTGGTGTGTTTGAACGATGCGGGACAGATCGTCAGCCGAGCCGAGCCGCGTCGTTGGCACGAGATCACCGGCTTCGACAGCCGTCGGCTCGCTGCACTGCCGCCACTGGTGATCGCGCGCGACGTGGACAATCCGCTACTCGGAGAGCGCGGTGCGAGCCGAACTTTCGCACCCCAGAAAGGGCTGCGGCGAGCGGACGTGCCCCGCCTCGAGCGCGCTACCGAACGCATGTCGACGATGCTGCTCGAACACTTCGGTGTCTCGAGTGAGTGGACGCGTGAGGCCGGCGCAGGCGCGGCTGGAGGGCTGCCGTTCGGTTTGGGTGTCGCGTACGGCGCGCGCGGGGTGTCTGGCAGTCAGCTCGTGGCGGCGCTATTCGGCCTGGAAGACGAGATTGCGGCGGCGGATCTGGTCGTTACCGGAGAAGGCCGGTTCGATGCTTCATCCATCGACGGCAAGGCGCCCGGTTACGTGTTGAAGCGGGCCACGGCCTTGGGTAAACGCGCTGTGGTGTTGGCGGGGAGTGTTGCTGCCCTTCCGGCGGTCGAACCCGGCCGTCGACTGACGGTGTTGGCGATCACGCCGCCTGGGATGGAGCTGTCGGTGGCCTTGGCCCAGACCGAGGAGCGTTTGGCCGCGACGCTCGAAGCGTGGCTCGACAGTTCGGCAGTCCAGTCGCAGTCGTTGTGAATCACAGGGTTGGCGAGTCAGTCCCAGTTGCCTTCGAGGACCGCGTGGGATGACCCGTCCTGCCCACCCGCGACGATGCGACCTCGCACGTTGCGGCCACCGGCCATCTCCATCAACTGCTCACCCGATCCGAGGATCTCGAGGTACATGTTGCGGTCGAAACCGGTGCACCCGGTCAGGCGCAGCCTCAGGCGGGTAGGTCCCTCGTCGTCGACGAGCAGCTGGCCGGCGCTGTAGTAGGTGTTGAACAGTCTGCCGAACAACGACAAGATCGTGCTCGGTTTGAGCAACTTGAGCAGTGCTCGGTACACCCCGCTGATGTCCTGCTTTGCGGCATTGCGTCCCAGTACGCGCACGAACTGCTCCGGGGGCTGTTCACTCGCCTTCGCGAGCGCCCCAAGCAGCTCACAGTACCAGCTGATTGGATACCAACCGCTGACGACAATCTGCTTGTAGCGAATGGCGTCCCGCAATTCGGTCGAGCACCCGTCGAGGGCCTGGGCGAGCTTGTCCGCGCCGAGCATTTCCTCTGCGCAGCGCAAGTTGGAGCGGAACGCGACGCCTTTGACCAGGCTGCCGAGTTGCGGCCCGGGTCGGAGCGAACGACGGGAGACCGGAGATTCGGCGTCCTGCTCTGTGACTTTCTGGACGATGGTCTGACTCCGTGGATCGACACGACGGTCGACGTCCCTGGTTTCATAAGCGCTGTCCCCGCGGTCGACAAGGGCCTACGTTCTCTGACACGCCTCCCTGGCACTCTTCACTCCAGGTACACCGATGTCAGAAACTGGGCCATGTGCGCGAGCGCGACTGTACGTCGAATGAGAAACTCGGGAATCGCGAACTCGCACTAGCTCAACTGAGTAGGTCGAGCAGATCATCACGCGACAGACTTGCTGCGGCTTCGGCTCCTTCGAGCGCGGCGGCGGCGACCTGGAGCTTCTGATCCTGAAGCGCCAGGATGCGTTCTTCGACGGTGCCGGTGGCGACCAAGCGATGAACGAACACCGGACGCTCCTGACCGATACGATGAGCGCGATCCGTCGCTTGACGCTCGACGGCCGGGTTCCACCATGGGTCCATGAGAAACACGTGGTCGGCGGCGGTCAGGTTCAGACCCGTGCCGCCCGCCTTGAGACTGAGCAGCAGTACTTCCGGGCCATCGTCTGATTGAAACTCGTGCACCACGCCCTCGCGATCGCGAGTGCTGCCGTCCAAGCGCGAGAAGCGCAGACCGGCCTCGCGCAGGTGCGGCTCGACGAGGTCGAGCAAGCTGGTCCATTGGGAAAACACCAGCGACTTGTGCCCGTCGGCGCTCGCCTCGCTCAGCGCTTCGACCAAGCGCTCCACCTTTGCCGATGAGCGAGCGTGTTGTCCTGGTAGCAGCGCCGAATGGCAAGCCGCTTGCCGCAGCCGCAACAATGCTTCGAGGGCTTGCATCACCGAAGCGCCCGCCTGCAACCGCTCGACGACGTCGCGTTGTGCCGCAGCGTGCACGGCGTCGTAGACGGCCCGTTCGTTCTCGTCGAGCTCACAGTGCAGGACCATGTCGGTGCGTGGCGGTAGTTCCGGTGCTACCGTACGCTTGTCTCGACGCAGCAGGAACGGTCCGATGCGCTGGCGCAGCTCGGCGGCGGCACCGCTTCCACCGTCGTGGATCGGATCACTGTAGCGTGCTTGAAAGTCGCTGCGTCCGCCGAGCAGGCCCGGGTTGGTGAAGTGGAACTGACTCCACAGTTCGTCGAGACGGTTCTCGACGGGCGTGCCGGTCAGGGTGAGCTTGAACCTGCCACGCAGTCCGTAAGCCGCTTGGGCGACCTGGCTTTGGGGGTTCTTGATGTTTTGCGCTTCGTCCAGGACGACGACGTCCCAGTCGACGGCCTGGAGGACTTCGCTGTCGAGTCGCAACAGCGCGTAGGACGTCAACGTGACGTCGCAGCTCGGATCGAGCTGCCTCGCCTTTCCGTGGTAGACGCTGAAGCTCAGATTCGGTCGAAACTTTCGCAGCTCGTCGGCCCAGTTGTGCACGACGCTCGTGGGGCAGACGACCAGCGAACGGCCTTGCAGCGCACACAGCGTTTGCAGCGTCTTGCCCAGGCCCATGTCGTCCGCCAATACCGCGCCCATGCCCGCGTCGCGCAGAAGACACAACCAGCTGACACCCTGTTGCTGGTACGGACGCAGCTGAGCGCGCAGCCCTTCGGGGGGCGCGGCTTGGGGTAAGTGGTCGAGCCCGGCGAGCAGCGCGCGGAATGGTTGCAGGTCGGCGGGGGTCGGATAGTCCAGCGCCGCACACAGTCGCGCGAGCGCCGGCTTGGCGTAGGCCGCAACATCGCCGTCCTTTGCCGTGTCGCGTGCACTGAGCACCTGCAGCAGCAATCCACCGTGTTGGCTGAGCCACTCGACGGGCAAGGGCGCCCAGCCGCCCGACAGCAGGGGTACCAGCTGGTGTCCTTCTTGCCAGGCGCGCGCCACGGCTTCTGCCGACGCGTTCGACGCTTGGCCGTCGCGGTCCGTGCTCTCGAACACCAACGCGACCGAGCCATCGCGTTCGACCATTTGCGGTGAGAGCGACTGGCTCTGAATGAAGCGTTTGGCGTTGCTACCGCGGACCTCACCGTCCCAGGCGTCGATCTGTTGAGCGAGCGCCGTCGCCGCATCGCCTTCGACGAACACGCGCGTGCCGGGTGTGAGCTTGAGTGCGTCGCGGGCGCGCTCCACGACGCGCCGCTCCAACCCTTCGTCGCGAATCGGGATGTCACCTTGCAGGTGTACGAGGCGTCCGTTGTCGATGCGTGCTTGTGGTGGGTCGCCATAGACGAGCGTCAACAGCGCCGTCAATTGATCGCCTTGCTGTTCGACGTCCAGCACCGCGCGTGGCTTTGCGCCGCGGGTGACCTTCGGCAGGCGTTGGGTCCGCACTTCGATGGCGAAGCGCTTGACCAGCTCCGGCAGGACTTCGGTGACGAGCGTGCTGACTTCACCCTTGCCGTAGACCTTGCGGTTCGGAAGGTTTTCGAGCTTGGCCCCGCTGACGCGAGTCTCGCCGAGCAGGTGCAGCGTGTCGTCGGCCAGCGCCACGCCGGTCGCGACCACTTCGGTGATCCGCGGATCTGCCTGGATGTCCACTGCGAATCCAGCCTCGACCTCGCTGACCACGCCGACTGGTTTGAGTACCTCCGTACCGACGTGCACCGACTTCCCATCGAGCTCCACGTTCTTGGCCGAGGCCAGGAGTTTGATGATTGAAGCGCAATGGTCTCGAGGGACCGGACCGCTGACGCGCTGACCCAGCACGCGGTCGACGTTGATGTCCTGTTGCGACGGCGTGATCTCGAGCCCTGCGCTCTTGGTGGCCACGGCGCTGGACAGCGTGACCTCGAGGGGTTGTTCGCTGCCGTCGGGCTTGACCAACACGCGCTCCAGCGACAGTTCGCCCCGGTGACGGCTGAAGCGATACACCAGCCGCGCCGAGTGGTCACCGGCGCTGGGCAGCGCGTGTCCGTCGGCGTTGGCCTTGCGAACTGCAATCACAGCTGCGGCGACGTGCTCGCAGCAGGGCGCTTTGGACTCGCAATCGCAGGCCCACTCTTCGTCCTCGGGATACAGCTGAACGTTCAGTGGAACGACGCGCTGGGGAGCCTTGACGCGGCAGACGATTTCGGTTTCGTCCTGGCTCTCCCCGTTGACGGCGAAGCGGCGCACCAGTTCGACAGCCTTGGACCAGGTCCCCGCCGAACAGGCGGAGCGGACCGCAGTAAATAGTTCATCCATGCTCATGTTTGGTCGGGGAGGCCGTGGTCACGACGTTCTGCGGATTGCCCGCCAGAAAGGCGCGGACGTTGGCGAAACTCACGTCGAGCAGGCGTGCGCGCGCTTCGACGGTCGCCCAAGCGACGTGGGGAGTGACGATGCAGCGTGGCGCGCCCAGAAGGGGGTGGTGTGGCGGCGGGGGTTCGGTTTGCAGCACGTCGAGACCTGCCCCGGCGATCCAGCCACCGTGGAGAGCTTCGGTCAGGGCTGCTTCATCGACGAGGCCGCCTCGACCGGTGTTGATCAGCCACGCGGTGGGCTTCATGCTGCGCAGGCGCGTTCGATTCACGAGCCCGGCTGTGTTCGGCGTCAGCGGACAGTGCAGGGAGATGACGTCGGAAGTGGTGAACAGTTCGTCCAGGGGCGCGCGCCGGACCGCGTCGGGATCGGGTGACGGGTGACTGATGACGCCGGACTGCCGCTCCGCCCCCACAACAAACATGCCGAGTGCCTGGCCGATGCTGGCGACGCGCCGCCCGAT
Organism: Deltaproteobacteria bacterium; assembly: GCA_003235365.1. Classification (GTDB taxonomy): domain Bacteria; phylum Myxococcota_A; class Polyangia; order Polyangiales; family Polyangiaceae; genus SZUA-265. The sequence goes on along the minus strand of QJWJ01000333.1, from coordinate 2,876 downwards.
GTGGCCCAGACCGACGATGCCCAGCGTCTTGCCATCGAGCTCCGTGATCGGACCCAGGGCGTAGCTGAAGTGACCGCTGCGGCTCCAGCTTCCGTCGCGGCTGGCCTGGTGATGTTCGCTCGTGTGATTGACCAGCTGCAGCAGCAACGCGAACACGTGCTGAGCTACGGAGGCGGCGCCGTAGTTCGGCACGTTGCTCACGACGATGCCGCGTTCTGCAGCAGCGCGGAGGTCGACGACGTTGGTGCCGGTCGCCAGAACGCTGACGAAACGCAGCTCGGGCAGTTGATCCAGTACGTCGGCGCCGAGTACCTCTTTGTTGGTCAGTACGATCTGTGCCCGGCGACAGCGTTCGACGAGCAACGGCCCGCAGCGCTCGTGGACTCGGACGTTACCCAGCTGCCGCAACGGGTCCCACGCCGAGTCGTTCGGTGCGGTGGTCCAACCGTCGGCAACCACGATCTCGGGCCGCGTCATGGCGCGGGACCTGGGGCGTGTGTGGATGTCGATTGTGCCGCGTCGAAAGGGGCCGCGTCGAAGCGCGTACTCGAGCTCGAAGTCGCATGCCTGCGCTCCGTGGCCGAACTGAATGAACTTGGCGGGACGGAGGAACTGGCGCTGGCGATCGTCTCGGCGCTGGGCTCGATTCCCAGCGCGCTACCCGAGCGCTCCAGTCCGAGTGAGCCGAAAGCATCCAAGTCGAGCTGGTCGGACCCGAGCTTGCACAACGTTCGTTCGGATTCCGCCAGCAGTTCGTCGACGCTGCCGAGACGAAGCACGCGTCGCTGAAAGTCGCGCCGGTCGTCGACGGCGCGGCCCAGCCAATGCAGCAGCTCTTTCATCGGGCCGATCAGGTTGCGCGCCGCCTTGCTTTTGCGGCTGCTGCGTTCGGCAAAGCCGTTTTCGTAACACCGTTTGATGGCGAGCAAGTGATCGACGACCATCGCGCCGTCGGGGGCGACCGGATCCAGGCCGCGATGGAGTTGTTCGACCTGCTGAAAGATCCACGGGTTGCGCAGGGCGGGGCGACCGATCATCACGGCGTGACAGCCCGTTTCGCGCTGCATGCGCAAGGCGTCGGCGGCGTACCACACGTCGCCGTTGCCGATCACCGGGATGTTCAGTTCTTGGACGAGTGTGGCGATGATGCGCCAATCCGCGACGCCCTGATAGAAGTCGCAGCGGCGTCTCGGGTGAACGGTGATGAAATCCACGCCCACCGCCTCGATGAGCTTGGCGGTGGCGATGACTCCGCTGGCGTCGTCGAAACCAGCGCGGATCTTCGCCGACAACAGCCCTGGAGTCTTGGCGCGCATCTGTTCGAGCACACGTCGCAAGATCACGGGATCTTTGAGCATCGCGGAACCGACGCCCTTGCGCACCACACGCGGCATCGGGCAGCCCAAGTTGATGTCGACGACGTCCGCGCCGGCGTCACTCACGATGGCTGCGGCTTCGGCCATTTGCGTAGCGTCGTTGCCCATCACCTGGACACTCAAGGGGACGCCGAGCGGGCGTTGCACCTGTCGTGCGATTTGTTTCGAGCACGGTGCCTGTTGGGTGATGCGGATGAACTCGGTGCACAACAGCCCGATGCCGCCACCTTCCGCCATGAAACGTCGAAACGTCGGATTGGTGATGCCCTCCATCGGTGCGAGCACCGTTGCATCTGCGAAGCGCCACGACTCGACTGGCGGCGTCGCGTTCGAGCACACGGACCGTACCCCCTGCGGTTGGGCGTCCGCGTCCGCGAGGGGCTGCCGAGTGATCACCTCGGAGCTCTGACGCTCGGTAGGCATTGTCGTGTTGTTTCAGCTGCTTAGAGATGCGGTGGTGGGAGCGGCTCGTGTTGTACCGCGCGACCGTCCGTGGCGCAACCGGGCGGCTGGGCGCAGACGAGCAGAGGATTTGTGATCTCGAAAACGGGCCAGGGCCATTGCCGAACAATCGAAACGAACCCCGAGCAGGGGGGCTGCGCAACACTCAGTTGATTGGAGCACCATGCGAGACTCGATAGAGCGCCGAAACGGGGTGGGTGGTCGTCCCGTTCCCCAACCCACGTACGGAGCAGCGCACAGAACGCCACGAAGGTCGTTGTGTCGTGCCCTGCATTGCTGTGGACCACTCCTGAGCCTCCTGTGTCTGTTCACTAGTGGCTGTCAGAGTGATGGGATCGGAGATCCGTGCGTTCCCGAAGACGAGTATCGGACCCAGTTCGGAGGCTATTCGAAGAAAGAGGTCAACGTCGAAAGCCGGTCATTTCAGTGCGAGAGCCGGCTGTGTCTCGTGAACAAGTTTCAAGGACGGGTGAGCTGTCCCTATGGCCAGATGGACGTCGCGGGAGGTTGCAGAACTCCCGATGGCACGATTGCCATTGCAGTGCCCGTCGAGCCGCAACTTCAAACGCGGCCCGTCGGTGATGCCGTGTATTGTTCGTGTCGTTGTGCCGGCGACGATCCGGATGCGCCGTACTGTGAATGCCCGAACGGCTTCAGCTGTACGGATCTCGTTCCGTACATCGCGTCGAGTGATGCGCAGCTCGCGGGAAGCTACTGCGTCAAGAATGGGACCGAGCGCGAACCGTCCGACATCCTGGACGTTCCGTGCGACGCGGCGACGAGTAGTTGCGGCGCGCCCTGACTCGACGCTCGTGCAAGCTCCGTACGCCGAGGCGCTGATGGACTATCGCCGGCGAGCGTTGTCGGTGTTGGCGGGAGTTGCGCTCGTGGACGTAGTCGCCGACTTGGGGGGCTTGGGTTTGCGCTTCTTGGGCTTCGCCTTGCTGACTGAATTGCGCTTGTTGGTCGGTAGGGTGAACGGGCGGACGATGGGCTTTCCGCCCTCCCACTGCAACTTGAAGAACTCGCGGTCGGGAA
>QJWJ01000001.1 GCA_003235365.1 Deltaproteobacteria bacterium | reverse complement strand
GTATTCGATCGTTCGGTCGCGACCGATCAGCACGATCCAACCGGGGGAACCCTCGACCAGCCTGCGAAATCGCTCCTCACTTGCCTCGAGTGCTTTTTCGGCGCGTCGGCGCTTGGTCACGTCGCTCGACAGGATCATCACGCGTCGCCGACCTTGATCATCCGGGGGGGCGGGGACGACGCGGCAGCCGTACCAAGTCTCGAACTCCCCGTCGGAGTAGCCAAGCGCTTCGTAGTAAGTACTCTCACCCGTCCGCCGGCAGGTGGAGATGGCCGTCATCACGGTTTCGACCGAATCGGGGGGCAGCATGCTGGAAATGTGACGCCCGGCGAGATCCTCCCAGGACAACGTGGGATCCAGACGATTGACCCACTCGTAACAATCTTCGGCATCCAGCAACACGACGTAGTCTGGGAGGTGACCGACGAGTCGTCGCAACTGATCAGGAGGAAGTGACAAGGAACGGTCCGTTTCTCGGTTCGTCCCAGATGTAAACCCAATTCACGCGATGACGCCAGGGGAGTGTCGGAAATCCCGACCAGGTTGTCCTCCGTCGGCGACCTCACTGGAGACACTTAACGAAGAGAAGGGAGCCAATGACTAGTTGCGGAGCGTCAACCAACGTCCGCCCGCAGAGGCGCCACTACCCCCTGCGCCTCCGCATCAACCCCAACCGCAACAACCAATCCTTCCTCCGCACGAACGCCCGCGCCGTCGCGACCCAGTCGCTGTACCAATCGTACAGCGCGATGAGGTTGTCTGTCTGGCTCGGGCCATCTGCATTGCTCGCGCTGCTCCCACCAGCACCATCCATCGACCATCCAGGTTCTTGCCGAGCTTCTCCAAGTGCCCCATCCGCCGCTCCTTGGGGTGGCAATGCTTGTCGCGCGATGTGAACGAGGCGCCAGAGGCGTTGTCGTTCGTGGGTGTCGAAGCCGCGGCGGGCGAGGGTGGTCAGGGCGGAGGTGCTGGGGACGTCGTTGGGCAAGGCGTCGAGGCGTTCGAGCAGCTGCGCGACGACGAGGGGGGCGGTCGATGGCTCGGAGCTCGATACGTCGCGCAATAGCGCGGCTTGGTCCGGGTGAAGGCGCTGGAGGGCGGCTTGAAGCCTGGGGGGATGAGTGCGCAGCCAGTCGTGCAGTTCGGCTTCGGCGCGGCGGGGAACTTCGTTTTCGGCGGGGTCGACGCCGGTGCTGCGAAAGGCGCAGACGGCGGTGAGCAAGCGCAGGCCCTCGTGGTGATCGGTGATGGTGTAGCCGCCGGTTTGGAGCGCCGCGCGGATTGGGGCGTGGGTACCGGCGGCGTACAAGAAGGTCACGACCCGCGCCGGCAGATCGCGAAGGTCCCATTCGCTGGGACTGCGGGTGCGATCGGTGACGCGGGGCGTGACCACTTGCTACTCTCCGTGTGCGGACGTGCTCAAGCCGTCGCGACGGCGGGCTCGTTGGACTGGACCTGGCGCTGGTCGTCGATGGCCAGGGGGACCTCGGTGGCTGGCACGTCTTCGACGTCGTCATTCCCCTTGGATTGACGGCGTTTCGACAGGCCGAGCATGATGAGGTAGTCCTTTCGGTGAACGACGGCGCGAGCCGTCTCGGACCAGTCCTTGTACCAAGCGAGCAGGTTGAGCAGAGCCTCGTCGCGTTGGTCGGCGGCGGGGTCGCTCAGATCGGGCGTGGCGACGCCTTGGGCAACGGACACGAGGCTACCCAGGTGTGCACGCAGCTCGGGGGTGATGCCGCGAGCGGTCAGCGTCGCGATCGCGGCGCGATCCGCTTCGCGCGTCGATGTGCGGTCGGCGCCGTTCTCGAGTGCGTCCAGACGCTGCAAGAGCGTCGAGACACTGAGCACGGCACCGACGCCCTGGGCACTGTCGAGCCCGGCGAAGACGAACTCGTACTGGGCGGGGTGCAGGCGCTGCAACGCTGCGCCGATGCGGCGAAGGCCCGGCTCGTCCCACTCGTCGAGCTCGGCGATTGCGGCGCGTGCCGCGGCATCGTCGGCGGGCGTCCCGCTGGGGGGAACGTAGCCGGTGACGACGTGCAGCCACGTCCAACCCTGCTCTTGTTCGGCTTGGGTGTACCCGGCGCCAAACAGCAGCGCGCGGATTTCGACCTTCGTCGCGATGGCGCGAAGGAAGGTGAGGGCTTTGGCTGGCACTGCAGCCAAGACCCGCTTCTCGTAGTCAGTTGCATCGATCAAAGAACGACTCCCTTTGGCAAACCGAGGGCGGAATTGCCCGCGGATGCACTGAGGTCGGGCGCCCAAGTGGCGAGTTGCGCGAAAATGAGGGCGCGGTGCGTTTTTTGAGCGGGGCCTAGCGAACCGGAAGCATTCCGTAGACTTCCAGAATGCTTCGTGCACTTTCGCGGAGCTTCGTGCAGGCGGCGGGGAGCTTCGTGCAGGCGGCGGGGAGCTTCGTGCGCACCGTTCAAAGCCTCGTGCACGGTCGACGAGGTGCTGTGCGCGGAGCACGTAGCGTCGGGGGCAGAGGAGGAGACGTCGTGCACGGTCGCCCAAGCTTCGTGCAGATCGCGGCTCGCTTTGTGCGCAGCGGATGAAGGCTCGTGCACTGGCACGGGGCTCTGCCGCGCGCTCACGGGCTTACGGCCGGCTCGCCACTGCACCGTGCGCTCCGCATCTGGCTCTGCCGCGCGCTCACGGGCTTTCGTTGTTGCTGCCCAGTCGAGCAGCCCGGCCCCAGCGATCCGGAACGATCGGGCGTAGTGCCCAGGGGCGACATCCGTGGTGGCGACCGTTACCGCGGCGTCTTTCGCTTCGGAGTGGCTCGGCATCGAACGTGCAAGAGGGGTCTGGGTTACGCCACTCCTGCTCAGTAGGTCGCAGATGCTCAGCATTACTCCTTGTCGCACAACGATTTCCGACCGCTTCCCGGTGGCTTCTTTCGTGGTCAACGTTCCCCCGAACAGCCCCTTCGAAGTGGCTTGCGCCACCGACCCCCGCTTGCTCTACCCAGAACACGCTGGCGAGCGCTCCGTCGCCAACTTCGTGACGAGTCGCGAAGCTGGGTTGCTGCGTGCCGCCGCGGGGCAGGCCACGTACTTGATGCCCCCGGAGCACCTGCGGCGTTTCGCTGGGGCGCGGCGGCTCTACTACGCGGCGGGGGCGTACGGTGGAGCCGATACCGAGGCGAGCTTCACCATTGATTCCGCCCGACCCGAGGCGGTTCCTTGCATCATGCTGTCCGGTGATTTCACCGGCAAGACACTGGACAAGACTCGACTCAAGGGCGTGTCGTTGGATAGCGGTCGCTACGGTACGGGAACGGTCAGTCAGGCGTGGGGCGGCGACCGCCATCTATCCCTCGGGGGGGCAATGGCGCAGCCGTCGGTCGTCTCGGCGTCCGAGCCCTACGACGATGGGTTCGATGCCGCGCTGTGGACGCAACCGGAGCGCACCAGCGCGTCGCGTGGACTTGCCTCGGAGCCGACTGGCTTCGAACACGGTCCTGATTTGCCGAATCATTCACCTACGCGGGCGTTTGGCGGTGCCGTCGGCGTGCAGGAGTTGGCAGGTTGGGAAGACGCTCCTGCGGCCAGGGGCGTTGCGCCCGCGCCGGTGACTCGGACGTCGTCAGCGGCCTCGCCGTCCTCGGAGCGTTGGACCCCACAGGTGGCTTCTCCGCCGTCCGCGGTGTTCGGTGGTGTTAATCGAATGCCAGTACGCGAGATCCACGGTTTCGAAGACGCCCCGGCGCTGTCGGCTCAATCGTCCTTCGGCACCGCATCGCGGCCTCCAGCCGTCGAGCGCGCGCGTGCCACCCGCCCCGCGGCGCCCCGTTTCGCTGGTAGCCTGCAGGCGGAGGTGCCGCACGCCCGAGTTCCGGAACGGGCCGAAGCCGCGTCGTCGCCCCTGGACGTCAGCGCCCGTCTGCGACTGATCGAGTGGGTTGCGCGCTTCGAGAGTGGTGATGCGGGCTACGGTGCACTGACGACGAGCCCGGGGGAAGCGGGACTGTCGTGGAGATTGTTGGCGTTCGACCAGCGAAGTGGTGCGCTCGGAGAACTCCTTCAGACCTGTCGACGGCGGGACCCGAC